>DATAJP010000002.1:600000-900000 GCA_036262055.1 Ignavibacteria bacterium | reverse complement strand
GACTGCTTTTTTTGCCGGTCTGTGGACAGCGTCAGGTTTATTATTTATGCGGGCAAGCACTCAAAAGCTTGAGATAAAACCTGCCGGTTGAGTTTTATTACCTTGTTTCCAATATTTTCTAAAATGAAAAAGGGTTAGATTACAAAAATCTAACCCCTTTTTATTTATTATTATTATGAATTAAATAACAAAAATTTTATGCGGAGTATAACATTATTAGTAATTTTTCTTTTTCTATTGATTTGTGTTTGTTCAACAGGTTATGCTCAACAAGAACTTGGGGTCAATTATAATGGTGTATTTAGTCAAATTAACCGGGATGATTTATCTCGCTGCAATGCCCGGCTCATCCGTGGGTTTGTAGATTATTTTAAATTCAAGGAGGGAAAGAAAACTATAAGCAATGATGATGGTTTACAAATGCTTCGGAATCTTCATAATGCGGGATTTAAGGTCATTCTTAACATAAAATTTAATTTCGAAAAAAGAAATCTTCCTGTTTTTGATTCAGAAATTAATTCTGAGTTAAGTTATCTGGATACAGTGCTGAATGTTATTTATAGTGACTGCGACGTCCTTGTCTGCGGAAATGAACCTTTTATTGAATCAAAAATTGACCAGAGGGATTCGCTTCTTTTAAATTTTTATATTGCGGTCGCAAAAAAAGTAAAATCGTATGTTGATAACCAATCGCGTAAAGTTCCGTTATATATTGGTGCGTTCGACAATTTATGGAAGCCTTCCTGGCAGACTGAATCCGCAATTGCGCTGATTAATTTTGCCAGAGAATCCCAATGGATTAACGGAATTGATTTGCATATTCACCATACTTTGATGGAAGATATAGATAGTGCGTTTGCGTTTGTCTCGCCGAAAATTCGTAACGACCAAAAAATAATTGTAACTGAATTTTCTTTAAAGAACGAGTGGAAGCTTCACCTTCGCGATACTATTCCAAATGTCTTAAGCATTGATTTTGGAAAACCTGCAGATTTGGAGGTTTACCAGTATTTGAATTACACAATTCATAATCCTGTTTCACGTGATGAATGGGTAACTTTTTTAAGTAAGAGTCCATGGTTTGAAACAAGAAAAAACTATCTCACAGAAGCGTGGGGGAAATTTAATGCAAATCCAAAATTTTATATGGCAACTTACGGGTTATATCAAAATGCCCCTGAAGACTTCACTCCCAAAACCGATCCTTGGATTATTAACCCGCTATTTGTGAATGTAACTGTAATACGGGATTCTATTACAAACCATTATCAAACAAACTATGCTTTTTTTGATGAGTTTGTCAAAATAGTGAAATAATTTTATTTTAAATTATATATTAGATTTCATAAATTAGCTTGGTTCTGCTTTTCTTCACGTATTCATACTAACTATTATTTGATGCCGAAATTTAATAATTATTAAATTATTTTAATAAAATATTGTTATAAATAATAACCTTTAAGATGAACTTAAATATATTAAGAAAAATAACGCACTTCTCGGAACTTAATGATGAGGAACTTAAATCTATTTACAAGTTTTGCTCAATAAAGAAATTTAATAAAAACGATATAATTTTTTTTGAATCTGAACCTTACAAAGGTTTTTATGCCGTTTTATCCGGGCTCGTAAAGGTATTTAAAGTATCTCCCGAAGGAAAAGAACAGATAATAAATATTTTTGAACCTTTCGGGACTTTTGCCGAAGTACCTATGTTTAAAAACATTAACTCACCGGATTCCAATCTGAGTTATCCTGCAAATTCTGCTTCTTTGGAAGATGACACGGAGCTTTTATTTATTCCCGCAAAAGAATATATTAATTTCATTAAATCCGACATCAATCTTTGTCTTAAAATGATTTCGGTTCTGTCGCTTAAGAATGTTCATCTTAATATGATGTTAGGAAATATTACTTTAAAAGATGTTTCCAAGCGTCTTGCAGAATTTTTGCTTTCAGAAATTGAAAAATCAAATCAAAATACTGCTACAATCAAGCTCGATATAACACGTTATGACCTTGCTGCATATCTCGGAACAGTTCAGGAAACCATTTCTCGCACCTTAAAAAGACTTCAAAACGATGGTATTATTGAAGTTTCCGGTAAAGATATCTTCATCAAAGATATTTCAAAGCTGAAAAACCTTTCCGAATAAGCCAAAAATCTTTAAAGTTTTTAATTATTTGATTTAAGTCATTGATTTTGGGGGATCGTTTATTCTATTTTTATAATAAAAAAAGAAAATGGAAATAAACACACAAACCAAAGTTTCAGATGTAATTAAATTTAATTACAAAACAACCGAATTATTCGAAAAATTAGGCATTGATTTCTGCTGCGGCGGGAAAAAAAGTCTTTCTGAGGCATGCGCTAATAAAAACATTAATTTAGATTCATTACTGAATGACTTAAAAAATTATTCATTCAATAACGATGTCTTTAATGACTGGGAATTGGACTTCCTTGCTGATTACATTGTTAATGCCCATCATACATACCTGAGAAAAGTCTTGCCAAGAATTAAAGGGCATCTTAAAACTCTTTCTGAAAAACATTCAGTTAAATATCCGGAACTTATTGAAATCAATTCGGAATATGAAAAGCTTCAAAATGAGCTTGAAGAACATATGCTTAAAGAGGAGAATATCCTTTTCCCTTACATAAAAACTTTAGTTAATGCCGGCAGGGACAATTCTACGCTCAATACGCCGCCATTCGGGTCTATTGATAATCCTATTTCAGTTATGGAAAGAGAGCATGCAGAAGCGGGAAATTTTTTGGAAACAATCAGAAACCTAACAAATGATTTTTTGATAGAAGATTCTTTTTGCAACACACACAGAATAACCTATAATGAGCTTGAAGAATTAAACAATGACCTGCATAAACATATACATCTTGAAAATAACATTCTATTTCCGAAAGCTAAAGAATTAGAAGAAAAAATTTTTAATTCTGCGTGCAGTTCAGAAGGTTCCGCCTGCATGTGTAATTTATAAAGATGAATTTATTATGAAAACTTTTATTAAATTTATTTTAATCGCTTCAATTTTTATAGCAGAGAATTTATCTGCGCAGACCGAGACTATTTCCCAAGGTATGGATATGAAAGTTTATACTAAGTGGATGATGGCAGGTGTTTTTGTTTTGTTCTTAATAATATTCGCTGTTTTAATATTCGGCTCATCGAAAGAACCATCTCTTTCGGGAGGAACAACATTGCAAGCCGAAATAAGCCCTGTCAATATTTTCGCAGGTAACACAGTTTATATGCCTGCATTAAGCACAGAATTGCTCAGAATCAGATTTATTCTGATATCGGCGCTGATAATATTTTCTGTTATACTACTTTTATTAATATTTTAAATTAAAATTATCATGAAAAGAATATTTGCATTTTGTATTTCGATTATAACTCTGCTGACAATAGCAAATACCGAAATATTTGCCTGCCCTAAGTGTAATGAAGATTTCAGAAGTGAATTGCTTAAAGAAAGAGCTAATACATTAGGAGCTCAGGAACTATTGAAAGCCATAGAAAATCAATCCGGTTCAAATCAGCTTGTTTCATCTCCTGTGAAGTATAGTATTGATACACCTGAAAAAGAAAACAGCAAAGAAGAAATTGTTGAAAATGATTCGGACGATAACTCAATAAGTATATTTACTATAATAAAATTTTCTTCTCCGCTTGGTTTTTTTGTAGTTAGTTTAATAAGTTAAAATAATTTTTCAATGGAATTTAATATAAATAAAATGAAATCCTATCAAATGTTGCGAATGTTATTTATTGCGATGGTGTTGTTACCGGTTCAGGTTAATCTTTCTTTATTCGCAGAAAGCAAGGACACAACTCAGTTCATAGAAATAATGAACAGGGATAATAGTCTGTCCATTCCGCCGTCGAGCTATGTGCCGCAGAATGCCGGTATAAAACCGGATGCATCGGTTACAATTGAATTATCCGAAGGCGACACTTATATAGGCGCAGGAGTGCTTTTCAAAGGTTTTGTAATAAACGGAAGTATTCCCGGACCAAACATAATAGTAAATGAAGGTGATATTGTTGAGTTCACGGTTGTTAATAAAGGACAAATTCCTCACGGTGCATCGATTCACTCAGCATCTACCCAGACTTCAAAATATCTCGGAAAGATAAACGCAGGTGAAACAAAATCCATGTTGTTTAAAGCATCACGCCCGGGTGTATATATGTATCACTGCGCTCCCGGAGGACATGGAATTCCGCTTCACATATTATTCGGGCAATATGGAATGATGACGGTTAAACCAAAGAAACAGTATAAGCTTGAGCAAATGCTGAATAAAAAACCTGATGTAGAATTATACATACTTCAGCATGAAATGTATTCAAGCGGTAAAGATGCAATTGACGGAAACCCTATATACACTATGTGGAATGGAAAACTGTTCAAATATATCGAACAACCGATAAAAGCAAAACCCGGAGATTATGTAAGAATAAATTATCTGAATGTAGGACCAAACAAAGTTTCTACTTTTCATATTGTCGGTATTATGTGGGACTTTGTTTATTGGCAGGGAAATCCTGACCTACCTCAGCCCGGCGGTCAGACTGTAACTTCAGGACCATCTGATTCATGGGTTATAGAATTCAGAATGCCTCCTGATGAAGGAACTTATACAATGCTTGACCATGCGGTGAGCGCTGCAGACAGAGGTGCTATCGGATTATTGATATGCGACAGAAACGCGGTCACTCCTGTAACCATAACTGCAGACGGACCGCAATATGAAGAAAAAGAATTAAAAGATATAAAATCAAAAATCATAAGAACCATTGCGCCGTTTGAACCGGGAACGCCTGATGTTGACCCCGTCGTTGAATACGGACCGGAAGTGAAAGAAGTTATGATAAAAATAATAGGAAACAGTTTCTATCCCAAATCAATCAAAGTCCATCAGGGTACAACTGTCACATGGCAGAATGAAGAAGTTTTCACTTATATGGAAGGAGAATTTTCAGGCATTCATACCGCATCAACATATGATGCGCCGGAACCGTTCAGCTCTCCTTTGCTCGGACATGCTGAAACTTTTAAAGTAAAGCTTGACAAAGCCGGTACCTATAAATATTTATGCGCACCTCATCCATATATGAAGGGTGTAGTTACGGTTGTTAATGGCAATGAAACGGCAGGAACAAAGGGAAATATGTGGATTTTTGTGCTTGTTATACTGACAATTTTGTTAATTATATATGCGCTTTATAAAATAAATTCAATAAAAAAGAATATAGTTGTTTCGCCAAGCTCAACATAATTAAATCAATAATAGACTTAACAAAAAAGGAGCAATAAATATAACTTTATGCTCCTTTTTTTTATGAATAATTAAATTTTTATTTTAAGACTGTCATTCTTTTTGTTTCGATAAATCTTTCCCCGTTATTCTCGGCAACAAGACGGTAAAAATAAATTCCGCTTGATATTACTTCAGCATTAAAAGTTAGCGTATAAATGCCTGCTGTCTGATTTCCATTTATGAGGGTTGCCGCTTCACGTCCCGCTATGTCGTATATTTTCAAACTAACATACCCGTCATATGGAAGCTGATAATCGATTCTTGTTACGGGATTAAACGGGTTTGGATAGTTCTGAGATAAAAAATATTTATCGGGAACACCGATTGAAATTTCCCCCGTTAAATTAAAATACTCATAGTTGCCGTTGTAATCTAACTGCTTCAGCCGGTAATTATACCTTCCGGGAGAAACACTCTCATCAATGAAACTGTATTGATATGATTTATTGCTTGTGCCGTTACCTTTAACAAACCCAACTTTTAACCATTGGTTTGTTGATGCAATTTTTCTTTCGATGTCAAAGCCCAGATTATTAAACTCCATTACTGTTGTCCATAAGAGCTTGATTTTATTTTCAAATACGGACGCGCTGAAAGTTGAAATTTCCACAGGCAGGATTACCTCGAATGAAGCATCCATACCTCCGTGAAAAATACAGGTATAGTCATAGGTACCCTCCTCTGTAACAATATAATCGAATGTTTCACCCACGCTCCCCAGAAACATATGGTCCCATGTTGCAGCACCGGATGGAACAGTTACCGAAGTCGTGGTATGAAATCCTTCCATCAATGTCCATCTGACAGTATCGCCCACATTAACATTGAACAAAGTTGAGGGAAGAAAAAAATTGCTGAAAACTCCGACATTATACAATTCTGCTTTAAGCGGGGAAACCCCAAAAAATAAAATTGCGAAAAATAAGATGTATTTCTTCTTCATAAAGTGATTTTTATTTAAAAAATAAAATTTTACTCCTATCCCCCGGACTAAAATTATCTGTGTTTAAAAATCACTTTCCAGTGCATTTATAGTTGTCTAAATTATATTTTAAACACATATTAAGCAAGAAGAAAATTTGTCGTAGTTATACATACCACACTATAAATTTATGAGGAAAATGCTGTTTCATTTCAGTGAAAAACCTGATATAAAGAAGTTTTTTCCACAAATTATTTCATATAACAATCTGCCTGCATGCGTCTGGGCAATTGATGAAGAGCATTCAGTGAATTATTTTTTCCCTCGCGACTGTCCGAGGATTATTTATGCAAAGTCAGAAAATATCACTGCCAAAGATGAGGAAAAGTTTTTTGGTGGAACTAATGCTAATAAAATAATCACGGTTGAAAATAAAAACCAAGAACGGTTAAGTGAAGCAGTAATTTACAAATACACTTTTGATAAAGCGGGATTTAAGCTTCAGGATAAAATTGCCGGATATTATATATCATATAACGAAATTATTCCTTTAAAATGCGAACGTATGGAAAATTTAATTAATAAAATTAAAAACACAGGCGCAGAACTTAGATTTATGGATGATTTGAATTCTTTAAGAATTGAAATTTTAAATTCTTCCATCGATAATTACTCAATTATTAAAATGGAAAAATGAAAATAAAATTTTATATCGTTTTATTTGGCATAATGTTGTTAGTGAAAACACCCACAACGGCGGTTTCACAAACTGACAGCAGCATTCAGGCGCAGATTGACAAAATCGCATCTGATTATTTAAGCAATCCTGACAATGTCGGATTGATTATCGGTATTTATCCAAAACCCGATCCGAGGTCAATGAATGCTACTCCGCCTGCTCCACAAGTTTTTGCTTACGGCGAGGTGCAAAAAGGCACAGGTGTCCGCCCCAATGAAAAAACAATTTTTAAGATGGGCTCTGTCGGTAAAACTTTTACTGCAATGCAGTTGGCACATTATGTATGCAACCCGTCGTCGGGAGTTTTATTAACCGACCCTATTAATAAATATCTCCCTGCAGGAATGACGCTTCCCGAATGGCGTGACGCAAACGGCAACATTACTTACATAACTTTGCTTGACCTTGCAACGCATTTTTCTTCATTGCCTCGTGTCCCTTCCAACAGAGTTAAGCCGCCGGGATATACCGTCGAAATGCTTTATGCATATCTGCAGAAATATAAATTGAAATCACAGCCCGGTACAAAATTCTTATATTCGAATCTCGGGTTCGGAATACTTGGCGATATAATGACAATAATAGGAAAGAATGATTATCAGACTCTTGAAAACCAAATCTTCACCGATGCTCTCGGAATGGTTGATACAAAAATTTCCTTGAATCAAGAACAGCTAACGCGTCTTGCCTATTCATATTCAAAAGGAAAAGAACAGGAATTTTACGGTGTTACTTCGCCTGCGTTTTACGGTGCGGGTGGAAATTTTTCCACGATGACCGATATGCTGAAATATCTCGCTTATAATATGGGCTACCTGAATACTCCGCTTAATTCTTATCTTGATACCTTGCACAAGGTTAGAATGACAACGGGCTTGAAAAATCTTAAATGGATGGGGCTTGCATGGCAAATCGGAACACTTAACAATAACGAACTTATCTGGAAAGACGGCTCAACAGACGGATTCACAACTTGGGTCGGCTGGGTTGATGCAACAAAAACCGGAGTTGTTATCCTTTCAAACACAAACGGCGCAAGCGGTGTGGCAATGAAAGTTATGAATGTACTGCAATAATTATTTTCATATATGTTATAAAATTTTTAAATAATAAATTACAAATAAATGTATTATACCAAAATCATTTTATTTGTTACTCTGTCATTTGTGTTCACAAATGCTACTCAAGTATTTTCACAAACTGACACTCTTAAAATTGCAATACTTGGAGACAGCAGAAGCGATGGTGAAGAAGGAACAAACGGAATAAACGGAGGAGTGCTTTCCAAGCTGTTCAGTCTTGTAAAACAGCAAAATCCTGCGGCAGTTTTTTTCACCGGTGATTTGACTCTCGGATTGGAAAAGAAAAAAAACGTGAAGCCAGGTGACACGGTTAATCCTGCGCCGACCTCAGATGTTTTTGAAAACCATTGGGAAAAAGCCGGTTTCATTTATGATCAGACTGCTTTTAGAAAAATGATTACAACTTTTATAGAAATTAAAAATGAACATCTCGGAACGGAAATACCTTTTTATCCCATGATTGGCAATCACGAAGCAATAGGCACGGTATCTGTTTCGTTGTTTAAAGAATATTTTAACATACCTCAGGCACCGGGAGTTGATTCAATGCATCTTGTTTACAACATAGGGATTGAAAACGCTAACTTTGTTATAATGGCGACGGATTATTATAACAGAAAGATTGAAGCTCTTGTCGAGCATAATCTTAACGGCGGGCAAATTGATTGGCTAAAAAACGAATTGCAGACAACAAAAGATAAATATAATTATTTTTTTGTGATGGGTCATGAACCCGCTTATTCATTAAGCGCTTTAAGCGGCGGAAAAGCAAAGGGTCTGGATAAGTTTCCGAAGGAAAGAAATATTTTCTGGGATATTTTAAAATCCAATGGAGTGAATGCATATGTTTGCGCACATGAACACACTTTTGATGCAGCAGTGCAGAATGGCTTGTGGCAGATAATAACAGGAGGCGCCGGAGCACCGTTACAGCCCGGTGGATTTTATCATTTTATAATATTAAAAATTCCACAATTTCCCGATGGTGTGCTTTCTATTGATGTGATAGATATTAATAACACACTTGTAAGAACAATTGTGTTGGCGAAGCAGTAACAAAGAATAAATCATGACATCATCTTGAAAGACGGAATAACAGTCTTAACAACATAGGTCGGTTGGGTTGATACGGTAAAATGAAGTGGTTGTCTTTTCAACCACTAACGGCATAGCCTTGTGACAATAGAGATGATGAAGAGAATTTAAAAATTATTTAAATATTTATTAACAGATTTAATAATTAATTTTTTTCTTTCTTTCAAAAATTTTCTATAGTTCTCACTATCCCATAATTTTGTATTTTGTGGAATACAATGAGCAATTAAATTATTTTTAGATTCAGTAGTTAAATAATTTTTAGGGGAATTAGACTTTATCCTTTCATTTGACTCTATGGAAACAAATGTAATATTTGCAATATCATTTATTTCCATTCTTATTTCACTTTCATTTAATCTTCTTTTTTTTGCATTTTTTTGATATTCCTTATCCTTTATTAAAAAATCATATGGAAAAATATGATGTAAATGAATTTTTCCTACCTTAGATAGCTCTGTATTAAATACATCAAAATCACTAGCTCCTTTTAATCTAAATGCTAAATACATTAATAATAAATACGGGTTTTTGGAATAAACCCCTTCTAAATCTTTTTCTGTTATAAATGATCTTTTAAATTCATTATTTTTAATATTATTAAATAATTTAATAAATCTTTTGTTAATCGTTAAACGTTCATTTGTTAAGCTATAAAAATCTTTTCTTAATACTGTCTCTGATTGTTCACTATAATGACCACTAATCATTGAAAATAATAAATATTTAACAAAAATAAATTCATCCAACTGATTTTTTTTAATTTTCGATAATGTGTATATAATAGGAACTAATGCATTTCTAGTAGTGATTAATTCTGTTCTATCAATTAAATATTTTTCAAATATTCCATTTAAGCTTATAAACGAGGTTTTAGTTTTCTTCCAAAAAGTTATAAGTTGATTTTTCAAGAACGCGTTATTCATAACACGCTTAGTAAAATCATCAATTTTAGCCGAATTATTTGCTACAGAAGCTAAACAACGCATAATTAATGGTAAATCTATAATAAATCCCTCTTTTCGCATACGCCTAATAAAATTGCGAAATTCTTCAGAAATACCATTCCAATAAGGTATAATATTTGCTAATTCAATTTCAGCAGTAATTAATGTTTTCCCTTGCTTGTTAATTCTTTTAAAAACATTTGCTACATCAGTGTAATTATCTGTTTCTATTATTTGAACTGGATAACTATAATTTAGTATATTTCTTTTATATTTATTTAGCTGTGTTGATATTTTGATTTGAGTATCATCATTAAGGATTTCATTAATAAGAATTTCATTATGACTTAAATTTTTTAAATCTTTTCTTGCCTCAACAAGCAAGGTTTTCTTATTAATGATAATAGTAGGTAACTTTATTTCTTCACCTAGCTTATTATTAACCACATCACTTGGCAATATAACTGAAAGTAGTGAAGTAAGTCTTTGCTGACCATCTATCAATAGATAGCGTGGAGGTGTTTTTTGATATAAATGGAGTCTCTCTGGTCTAATATATAATTCTCTAATGCTCTTTTTCATCCCAATTGTATCCCAAAGGACTATTGCACCAGACGGATAATCTCTCTGAATAGAATCTAACAATTTTTTTATTTTATCACTCCTCCATACAAAATCTCTTTGTATTTCAGGAATTGCAATTTCCTTATCAGCAAACATCCTAACTAATTCATCAATGGTTTTATTAGTCCTGTTTAACTTCATAGAAATTATAAAAATTTAAATTTGGAATATTCGACAAATTTAATTTAACAAATTTAATTTTAAATAAAACAGAAAAAATTATATTAGTTGATGTTTTCAAGAGAATCCTGCGAGAGAAAATAATTAGTATTATAGAATATGCAATAAAAATGGAATTCAATAAAAACTGTCACCCTGAACTTGTTTCAGGGTCAACGTAACGCATATGGATTCCTGCTTTCGCAGGAAAGACAAGTTGTTAAAAATTATAAATTCATAAAGAAGCTATATACCGCGCCACTTCGTGGAACCCCTCTCGTAGAGGGGAATTTATTTAATTATCTTTTCACTTCTTATACCCTGACCCCTGGTTGTAGTCCTGTTTCATTTTGTCGTGGCGTTCTTCGGCGGATTTTTCCCACTGAGGAACAACCGTTTCAAGAAATACTTTTTTATTCTCTCTTAATTTTTCCATTTCAAGTCCGATATATGCCTGAGCTTTTTCCTTTGTGGAAACGTCAGGATACTGAATCGGAACGGTTACTCCTAGCTTTGTGAGCAATGCTGAAAGTGAAATTCTTGCTTCTTCGCTTTTCTGAATCGAGTTTCCGAGAATCCTTGCGGCTTCAAGCGGGGCGTGGAAACCTGCTCCGTGGCTTGCGGCAACAAAATCCCATCTCCATTGCGCCTGACGGATTAAATTCAGAACCGGTTTCATCTGTTCTTCGCTTGCGCCTTTTTCCCACGCTGTCATTGCTTCAAAATGCGCTTTGACAAGCGATGCCATTGCCATTTTCAGAAGCTCGTCGATTTTATCCTGACGCTCGGTTACGTTCTGCAGAAGCTTTGCTTCGGACTCACGGTGGCAAACCTGGCATGAATTTGAAATGTTATTAAGCGGACTTTGTATGTGATGGTCGGTGAACTTGACGCCGCCTTCGGATTTATAAGGCATGTGGCAGTCGGCGCAGGAAATTCCTCTGTCGCTGTGAACACCCAATTTAAAAACTTCAAAATCAGGATGCTGTGCTTTTAAAACCGGAGTCTTGCTCAATTGATGAACAAAATCTACATGACCCACACTGTCATAATATGTTTCCATTGCTTCAACAGTCATCCCATTATCCCAAGGGAATGTTAAATATTTATCTTCCTTTCCCTTGAAATAATATTCGACATGGCACTGTGCGCAAACGAGCGAGCGCATTTCCTGCAACGTTGATTTATTGATGTCTTTTCCTTGACGTTCCAATGCCTCGATTAAAGCAGGACGAGTAATGCGAAGATTCATTGTCTTAGGGTCGTGGCAATCCTGACATCCGATTGGGTTTGCAATTTCGTGCCCCATTTCCTTAAACTGATATTTATAAAATTCGGGAATGCCGAACTTGTTCATCACGCGCGGAACGTCAGTGCTTTTGCAGGTGTAGCAGGTGCTCGGTTGAGGAACGTCAGTTCTTAAAGTCTGCCGCAGGTCTTTCACGGCATAATAATGACCGCGCCCCTGATTGTAATCTCTTGAGAAAGCATAACCTGCCCAGAGTATAACAAGCTCGGGATATTTTTCAAGCATGTCGATTTTTCCCGAACCTCCGTATTTGCTTCTGAAATTTGTATCAAGAGTTTTAATATACGTTTCATATTCACGCGGATAGTTTTCACCCCAGACTTCATTGCGAGGTTCCCATTCCGAAAGCGGCTTTACGTTCTGCAGAATCAGATTTGCTTCCGTGCGACGCTCGATAATCGAACTGCCGAGCAGTCCTGCGAGAAAAACAACAACTATGGTTGCAAAAAAGATTACCCATCCAAGCCAGGGTTTTTTCTTGACGACTTCTTTTATGCTTTTCATTTTTTATATGTGATATTTATAAAATTATTTTTTTTGTTTTCTTATCCATTCGGGAACAATGGGAGAATGTCCGGGAATGTTCGATGCAGGAAACGTGGACAAACTGCTCACCGAGCCGTGAGGAGTTTCTTCATGACAGCTCCAGCATTTTCTTTCTTCGTTGCCTGAATAAATTAAGTTAGTATGGTTAATTAATTTTTCATGGCATCGTTTGCAGTTTGCCTGAACAGCTTCGATGCCCGCTTCTTTTATTTTCATAACCTGCGGTTCAAGGCGGAACGTGAACATGAAAGAATGACGCATACCGTCAGATGCCTTAAACATATATTTGCTTACAAAATTATCCTGTGGAACGTGGCAGTCATTGCAGGTAGCATAACGCGCATGAGAGCTCACGCGCCACGATGAATACTGAGGGTACATAACATGACAATTGATGCAGGTCTCGGGATTATCGGAAAGATATGAAGTGGCATTTCCGACATGAAGAACTAACAGGATTGTTCCTATCAGCACGCCGCAAACTATGATGACCGGAACTTTCCAGTTATCGGGAGGAATTATATAGCTTATCAGTTTTTTAATCATTTACTATATATTCTTTGTAATTTAAAGTTTTTTATGAAAATATTGAATGACTTTTGTAACTTTTTAAAAGAAATCTCATTTCCTTTTGTCATTTAATTTAAATTTGATAATTTGCATCTTATCTATTGTTTTAACAAATATATATTTTTAATAGAAACAGGAACTTATAGCGTCGTATAATTATTTAATAATAAAGCGGAATATACTTCACATAAATGGCGGATATTAAGGATAACGAAAATAACATAGAAAACAACGAAGAAAATAGCTCTGAAAACGAAAATCAGGACGATTTAAAGAATCAATCGGATGAATCTAAAGATTTAAAAAAGGATTCGACTGAAGATTCTGAAAAATCTCAAGAGTCTGAAGAGTCTGGAACTGAAGAAATAAAATCTGAAGAAGTTAAATCTGAAGAGGTTGAAAATACTGACCCTACCGAACAGGAACTGAAAGAAAGTATTTATCAGATTAGTCTTGCCGATGAAAATAATCTTAAGGTAAAAGTATTACTTGAAAGAACAATCAACATAGATTGTTATGTCCGGGGAGAAAGAACTCAGGACTTTCAGACAAATAAAATCACTCTCAATCCCGACAATAAAAATACCGACAGAGAAATTGAGGTAATAATTTCTTTGGACGCTTTGCAAGATGTTCCATCTGCTTCAAAAGACAGCAACTATAAAATCAATCTTGTTAATGATGATACTCTGAAGATAAAGGTTACAACTAATAAACTTTTATCGATTGACTGTTATTATAAATCAGGAGAGGAGCAGGATTCACAGTTCAATAAGATAATTGTTAACCCAAAGCAGGATTTATCAAAACAGGATATTGAAATTTTTATTTCTTCGCAGGAGTCCAAAACCGAAAAAGTTATTTTACCCGAAGGAATTACACAGGAAGAAGCTTTTGAGAAAGGAATTTTAGTTCCGAATCCTGAAGTTGCCGATTTAATAAACGGTGAAACTGAACTTGAACAAAGAATACCTCTTACAGAAGAAGAAAAAGTTGAAGAGGCGATTACCAAAAAAAATCCTTTTGTAAGACAGCGTGAAATATACAGAAGAAACCTGACACGCGCGGCAGTTACTGCTAACATAATATTTATTATTGCGATATTTGCTTTTTATGCATGGGGTTCGCAGGAAGAAACTCCGATGACAAATCCAAATCCACCGCGTATTGTTGTTCTCCAGGATTTACCTGACCCGAAAATCAATCTTGAAAACGTTGCCGACCCGAATAAACCCGAAGAAGAGCCTGAAGAAAAGGAAACACAGGATGCATCAGTAACAATCAGAAAAGTTACTCCCAGAAGAATAAACCGTCCTCCGATTGTAAGAAATACTCCGACAGACACGACAACGGCGCGCGATACGTCCGATTCAACCGGAGAACTTGACTCAATCAGAAAAGCAAACCAGCTTGCAGATAGCTTGAAAGGAAATGATACGACAAAAACTGCTTATCAGATACCTGATTCATTGAGAACTGAATATTCAGGTAACGAGATTGGGCTCAGAATAAACGCAAGACCAATATCGTGGAAAGTTATAGATTCACGAGAGATGAATACTACTATACAAAAGTTTAATGGATTAATATTAGCCGATACAACAAAACCAAGCGGTGCAATGAATATGTTTATTCAGGTTGATGAACAAAATAACTTATTCAAATCCGAGTTTCATGATGTGCCCTTTGTAATGACAGATTCAACAATAAATGCCTTTAAAAGCAGCAAGCCGCGATCAAGAATCGGCAGAACAAATGTTTATTATTATCTTTATACAAAAGTGGGGAATCTTTACATCAATGCCGAAGTGAACAACGAGCTTTTTGAGGGATATAAAGATATAATTGATGCTGTCGTTCGCTCTATAACAATCGAGCCGCCAAAACCATCAGGCGAGCAATAAACTTATTTAACCACCATCATAGTTTTTGTTAAAACCCCTGCGTTCGATTTCAAACTGTAAAAATAAATTCCACTGGATAAATTATATTTTGAGACATCTACCGTTATGCTGTAACTTCCCTCGTTCTTAACATCATTTAAAAGATTAAATAATTTCTTTCCGGAAATATCATAAACATCAAGTGAGATGTTTGCTGTTTTTGAAATTTCAAAACTGATCACAGTTTCAGGATTGAAAGGATTCGGATAGTTCTGGAATAGTTTGAACTCTTCCGGAATTTCATTGAACTGACTGCCAATCCCGACTGTTGCAGTATCATTTCTGAAAAGCAGAATGTCCCTCTGACCTCGGTTGACAACATATATATCCGGAAACCCATCTCTGTTATAATCAGCAGTTTTGAAACCAAGACAGTTGCCCGTCATTCCTGCAGGAATAACTTTGGGAGGAACTGTAATGTTAAAAATTTCTCCTCCTGTATTTTCATATACCAGAACCGGCTGAGATGTAAATCCCAAGGCAGTTATTAAGTCTTTATCACCGTCAAAATCATAATCAAGGAAAATTCCCTCAAGCGTGTGAAGGTTTTCGCTGAATAAACGTGTTGAAGTTTCATCAGTGAATCTCCCCGTGCTGTCATTCATCAGCAGACGGTCTTGAGCAGAAACATTGCCGAGAAAATTTACATTCGCAAAATAAATGTCAAGGTCGCCGTCGAAATCAATATCATCTAAAGTTACTTTTCTTGTTTCCTGCGGGACAGGAAGCGGAAGCCGTGATGCAGTTTCGTCCATGAAAAATCCGCTGCCGTTATTTATGTAAAGTTTATTTCCATCTTCATTGCCGACAACCATGTCTTTATCTCCGTCATCATCAAGGTCACCCATTTTTATATCCTGCGTTACATCAAGAACTGCTCCAAGACGTGCAACCGATTCATCTCTGAAGGTTCCATCTCCGTTATTTATTAAAACAAAATTCTGACCCGGTGTATCTCCCGGATTTGCATTTCCAAAAATCAAATCGGGAATACTGTCATTGTTCACATCATGAGCAAGGACTGAGTTTGCTGTGCTGTTCGGAAGGCGCGCGCTTACATCGTTATTAAAAAATCCCTGACCATTGTTTAGATAATATTCATGAATGCGGTGGTCTTCAGTAGCAAATACCACATCCAAATCACCGTCGTTGTCAAAATCTGCAATTGCAATATCCTCACTGTCAAGATTTTTTTGCGGAAGCCGGGCAGCAGAAACATCGGTAAAAACACCCGAACCGTTATTTAATAAAAGTTTGTTCGGAAAATATTCAATTGCAAGAAACACATCAAGGTCGCCGTCGTTATCGATGTCGGCGCATTCAACATCCATTCCCGCGCCGGTTACTGCGGCAAGAGGAAGATTGGTTAAGCTGACATCACGATACACACTTGAGTCCTGAGCTAAAGAATTTCCTTTAAACTCAATCTTTGCAAAACTGTAAAAACATATTAATAATAGAAATATTATAAGCGGAGAAAATATCTTTTTGTTATTCAAATTTTTTTGCATCTTTAAAAAGCGGGTATATTTAAAATTAAAATAACCCTTTGAAAAGAATCGAAAAACCACGTTTTTGCCTAACCTGACAAGTTGTTTTTTTATAAATATCCACCATTTATAAAAAACTATTTCCGAACTCTTTGGATTCAAAGGGTCTGAATAAATTACTTTATTTGTAATTTTGTTCAAAATTAAAATAAATCCATTCTTAGGATTCATTCTCTTATAAAAAAATAATGAAAGCAACGAACGATCTATACAAGCTCATAAAATCTTTATCTAAAACCGAAAAAACTTATTTCAAAAAGTTTGCCGTAAGGCATAACTCAAAGGAAAACAATACTTTTTTGCGTTTGTTTGATGCCTTTGAGGCAAAAAATAATGATATAAGATATAATGAAAACGATATAAAAAAGAAATTTAAGAATGAAAAATTTGTCCGCCAGCTTCCGGTGATAAAAAACTATTTATACAATACGATTCTTAAAAGTTTAAATCTTTATTACCTTGAAGAAAAAATTAATATAAAGTTAAATTCACTTCTCAACAGTGCTAACGTTTTATTCGATAAAGAACTGTTCAACGACTCATTGAAAGTTCTTGCAAAAGCTGAAAAAATTGCAGCAGAAAATGAAATGGATATAGAACTACTGCAAGTAATAAACATTCGAAGAAAAGTCTTGAGAGTAAAAACTTCTCTCAATGAATCTGCTGAAGAAATATTGAAAACCTATGAACAAGAAAAAAACATTCTTGAAAAAATGAATAATCAGGTTGCCTATAAAAAGTTGTATGATGAAATGGTAATATATGCATCATCAAAAGGTGTAACTAAAAATAAGGAAGAACAACAAGAATTACTGAGAATAAAGAATAATATTTTGCTTTCCGACATAGCATATGCAAACAACCTGCACTCGCAAATTCTTTATCATCTCATGCTTGGGGTAATTACTCGTTTTCTTAATGATTGGGAAGCAACATATTATCATCATAAAGAAATTATTATGCTGCTGGATAAAGAACCTGAAAAGAAAAAAATCTTTGCATCGCAATATTTATTAGCAAAACAAAATCTTATTACCCCTTCGCTTGTATTGAAAAATCATGAGGAGTTTCAAAACCTTTGTGATGAACTTTTGTCAAATCAGCATGAACTGCTAATTTACTTACCGCACAAGGTCAAAAGATTTGTCGAATCAAGGACATATGTAATTATAATCGGAATGTATAAATACAGAGGGGATTTTGAAAAATGCGTTCCGCTTATTGAAAAAACTTTAAATCTTGTTGAAAACAATAATTACCGGGATGAAGAAATCGTTGCACATTATGTAGCTGCAGTTACTTTCTTCGGATTAGGAGAACTAAACCGTTCGCTTAAACATCTTAATAAAATATTTAACTCCAAATCTTTTATGCTGAGAACCGATATTCAGTCTTCCGGCAGAATTTTTAATCTTATACTTCATTATGAACTTGGCAATATAGATTCGTTAGAATATTTTGTGAAATCAACTTATCGTTTTTTGCGCAAGACAAAAAATCTTTTAAAGTTCGAAACGCTTGCACTGAAGGTCATTAAAAAATTAACAAAAATTTCCAATAATAAAGAGCTTATAGTTTTATTAAAAGAACACAGGAATGAACTTGAAGAAATTTTTCTTGACCCGGAAGAAAGTGAAAGACTGCACGGATTTGACATTATCGCATGGGTAGATACTAAGGTTGAAAATAAAACATATCAAGAGATTGTAAAAGCAAGAGCTCGAAAAGTACATTAAAATACATAAATAGACTAAGAATGGTTAAGTTCTAAGTATACAAGATAATTTTTTTGAATTTTAAGCGTTTAATTGCTAACTTTATCCTCTTAGAAATTAGTTTAAATTTATATTTATGAAATTAAAATTTATTAAATCCGTATTATTTTTTACACTTGTTATTTCTTTTTTACTAACGGGCAGCAATAAGTCATTTGCTGGTCTTGACCCGCTATATGAAGCTGCGCTGCAATCATCACTTAACCAGCTTAGAACATCATATAATATACCCGGTATGTCTGCTATAGTAATATTACCGGAAGGAACATGGGAAGGAACCAGTGGAATTTCCGACAGCGGAAGTACTATGACTTATAGCCATTCATTTGGAATCGGAAGCATTACAAAAAATATTATTGCAGCCACAATTCTTAAGCTTCAGGAAAAAAATTTATTAAATATAGACGATAAGATTATTATGTATCTTCCGCGTTATGATAATATTGATTCCAATATTACAATAAGAGAACTTTTGCAGCATACAAGCGGTATTTATAATTTTACAAACAATCCGCAATATTCGGCAGCGATAAACGCAAACTTAGACAGCGTATGGAATCCTGAAAATGTTTTGCAATTTGTTCTGGCTCCGAATTTTCAGCATGGAACTTCATGGGCTTATTCAAATACTAATTACATTTTATTGGGATTAATTATTGAAGAGGTTTACAAAATGCCGCTGCATGAAGCATATCAAAAACTTCTTTTGACAAATCACTTTCTTGGCGGCTTATCGCTCTTTCCTTTTGAAGAATATACAGGACCACTTGCTCACAATTGGGTGGACTTAAACGGAGACGGAATCCTTGATGATGCTTCTTTCATTCCGAAAACTGCAATATTCAGCGGAGCATGGGGTGCCGGTGCAATAATCTCCCGTCCACAAAAATTAGCTTTTTATGCAATGCAGCTTTTTGGAGGTGAACTTCTGGAACCGCAGTCTATGCAGCAGATGACAACCTTCAGAAACGTTTCATTTGGTAATGTCAATGGGTATGGACTTGGACTTATGCGATACACCAATGTAGCAGGAAGAACAGTTTGGGGACATGGAGGAAATGTATTCGGATATGCAAGCATAATGATGCATGTTCCGCAGGATACTATCACAGCTGTTATTTGTTCAAATCGTGATTTATCAACTACAAATTTCGGACTTCCTTTTATGAATACTGTTATAACACAGCGCCCTGTGGGGATTCAGCCAATCTCACAGGAAATCCCGTCATCATTTGAACTGAAGCAAAATTACCCGAATCCGTTTAATCCTGAAACTACTATAGAATTTAAAATTTCAGGTGACGAATTTACTAATCTTAATGTATATGATATTAACGGCAGGTTAGTCGAGACACTTGTTAACGAAAAACTTCAGGCAGGGATTTATAAAATGAAATGGAGCGGTGCTAATGTATCGAGTGGTGTATATTATTACACGTTGAAAACGGAAAATTTTTCAGAAACAAAGAAAATGATTTTATTAAAATAATTTTTTCTTCATTTCTTTACTTTCTTTACAAAAAAAATCCCCGTGAGTTTTAAATTCACGGGGATTTTAATTTTACATTTGTTCGACTTTATGAACTTTAAAAACTTTCGAACTTTATAAACTACTTTTTCAATTCCGGAAAAAAGAAATCAACTTCTATTTGTCCGTTTTCAACAGAGTCACTTCCGTGAACTGCGTTTTCTGATTTTGAATCAGCAAATTTTTTTCTGATTGTTCCTTCTTCAGCTTCTGCAGGGTCGGTTGCACCAATTAATTTTCTCCATGCCGCAACTGCCCCGTCCTTTTCCAGAGCAATCGGAACAACAGGACCTGAAACCATAAAGCTTACAAGGTCGTTATAAAAAGGTCTTTCTTTATGAACTTCATAAAATTTCTTTGCCTGGTCTTCGGTTAGCTGAACCTGTTTCATTCCTTTAATATCAAATCCATTGTCGAGTATCATCTGGATGATGCTTCCCTGAACTCTTTTCTTCACTGCATCAGGCTTAATAATACATAAAGTTTTTTCCACAAATATTCCTTTCTTGATTTTATTTTAGCGTAGGGTAGGACAGACATTCGTGTCTGTCCCGACAGGCAGGAATGCCTGTCGTACCCTGAATTATTATTAAAACTTTTTAATATCCGATTGTTCCCGGAGGAGGTGTGTTTGAAACCTGTGTTGAATCGGAAAATAAGTAATGCGGAATATTGCATCGTCTCGGCATATTCCTTTTTAGAACAAGCTCAAGCGTTGCAGGGCAGCTTTCACCAGCAACCAGTCCTGATATCGAACAGATGTTAACCTCTTCTAAATCTTCAGGCATCAAGAAATATTCAACAGGAAAATCAAAATCATCATCTTCATAAACATATTTCATGAATCTTCCCCATATAGGCGCAGCAGCATATCCGCCCTGTCCGTATGCACCTCCGAATTTAATTCTTGCATCATCAAATCCGACCCATACACCTGTCACAAACTGCGGAGTATATCCGACAAACCATGCATCGGTATAGTTCTGTGTTGTTCCGGTCTTTCCTGCTGCAGGTCTGTGGAAGAAGTTTCTTACGCTTGTTGCCGTTCCCTGTTCGACAACTCCCTGCATCATATCACTCATCATGTATGCAACACCTTCGCTGAGAACCTCTTTTGTTTCAGGAATGAACTCTGCAATTAAATTTCCGTTTCTGTCCTCGATTTTTTTAATTGCAATAGGCTCAACCCAAATTCCTTCATTTGCAAAAACCCCGAATGCATTCGTCATCTCAAGCGGTGTTACCTCACCTGCGCCGAGAGAAAGCGATAAGTAATTCGGAAGCTCCGATTTTATACCCATCTCGTGGGCAAGCTCAATTACTTTATCTATGGGCGCCATCTCCATTGCAGTTCTGACAGCAACAACATTGATGGATTTTTCAATTGCTGTCCTCATAGAAATTTTTCCGCCGGTTCCGCCTCCGCGGGGAGTCCACGTTCTTCCGCCGACATTAACTGAAACCGGGTCGTTTGAAATCATATAACCGGGTGAATACCCGTTTTGCACCGCAAGCGCATAAACAAATGCCTTAAAAGTCGAACCCGGCTGACGTTTAATTTGTGTTACGTGGTTCAGTCCGTATTTCGTTCTTGTATATGGATTCGAACCGACCATTGCTTTTATTTCACCCGTCTTCGGGTTTATGCATGTCAGCCCTATCTGAATTGTAGAGGCAAGAGATTTAACTGAATCGATAAGCTTCTTGTCATTTTTCATCTTGTCATAAATAGCTTTCCTGTTTGCTTCTGTCTTTGCTTTTTTATATTCTTCCGACTGCTTTATGTACCTGTCAACATTATCGCTTAAAACATCCTGGTTATTTTTCCAATTCCAATAACCATTAAAGGTTTTCTGAAATCCTTTAAGCTGGTCTTTTACGGCATCTTCAGCATGTTTCTGGAAACGTGTATCAAGAGTAGTATAAACTTTTAATCCGTCTCTGTATAAATCAAAACCATATTTTTCAGCAATTCTTTGAAGAGACTGACGGACATATTCCGAAAACTCAGGCGCAATTGAATTTTGAACCAGAGTTTGCTGAGTCATATTTAATTTTATCGGATCGTTTGATGCTATGTCATAAGTTTCCTTATTAATATAATCGCACTCCCGCATGGAATTTAAAACAATATTTCTTCTCCTTAGACAATTTTCGGGTTTATCTACAGGGTCATAGTTTGTCGGAGATTTTAAAATCCCGACAAGTGTTGCCGATTCAACTAAATTTAAATCTTTTGCATTTTTATTAAAGTATGTCTGCGCAGCCGCCTGAATTCCATAAGCACCATTACCGAAATAAACCGCATTCATGTAATATGCGAGAATTTCTTTCTTGGTATAGGTTCTTTCAATCTGCACCGCCGTCATTGCTTCGCGGAGCTTTCTGTTAAGAGAAGTTTCAGTCCCGATATTTTTATATAAATTTCTTGCAAGCTGCTGTGTGATTGTTGAAGCTCCCTCGCTTGTCATATCTGCACGCATTACATTTTTAATGAACGCCTGAAAAATTCTCGGAACGTCGACACCCCAGTGGTCATAGAATTTTCTGTCTTCGGTGGCAATTAAAGCATTAATCAAATCCTGCGGCATATTATCGAGCGTTACCTGCGTTCTGTTCTGAAGAAAAAACTTATCTATTAACTCGCCGTTGTCGGAATAAATTTTTGTTGCTTCTTCGAGCTTCGGATTTTCAAGCTCTTCAAGTGAAGGTAATGTCTGTGAAAGGTAAAACAGGTAACCTGCAAGGATGAAAATTGCGGTTATTGAAATGAATAGAACAAGCTTAAAGGAATAATTCTGAACTTTTTTTTGCTTCCCTTTTTTATTTCTGTACTTCTTATCGCTAAAATATTTATCTAACTCTTCTTTTTTAGACTTCTTTTTAAACACTTTTTTTATATCCCCGATTTTTCTGCTTCAGCAGAAAAAAAAATCATAAAGTTTCGTTTATAAATTCGTTAGTTTTTAAATCGTAATATCTCATCAAATTCATCTTTCCGTTTCTGAATACTGCATAAGTAAAATGATACATCCAATCACCTAAGTTAAAATATGTCCTGCCCGGAGATTTTTGTGACTCCATTTTGACAGGAAAATGTCTGTGTCCCATAATAACATAATCATATCCTTCATCGCATTTCAGCATTGCATAATCCCGCAGTCCGTCTTTCTCACCGTAATCTTTTTCGCTTGTATATCCTCTTGATGTATGTGAGGTTTTTTTTGCAAGCCATATTCCTATATCAGGATGGATGAGAGAATAAAAAAACTGGCTTCCCTTATTACGTAAAATCTTTTTTAAGATTTTGTATCCTGTATCATTATAAGCAAGTCCGTCGCCGTGATGTATGTATAACTTTCTTCCTTCAATGGTTTTCTCGATTGGCTTATCAGAAATTTTAATTCCGAATTCTTCTTCGAAATAATCGCCGCGCCAGAAATCGTGATTTCCTGCAAGATAGGTTATCTTAATGCCGCTGTCTATTAACTCGGATATTTTGCTTAATACTTTGTAGTGTCCTTTTGGAATCACGTATTTATACTCAATCCAGTAATCGAACAAATCACCGACAATGAACAGTTCTTTTGCATCAAGTTTTATGTCGTCGAGAAATTGTAAAAGAACTTTTACTTTAAGTTTTTCTTTTTCCTTAGATTCAAGTCCAAGATGAACATCCGAAATAAAATAATAAGCATCCCGCATTAAACAAGAAATAAGTTATAACTTATTTTATTTTTATGGTAGTGCTGAAATCTTTTTTCGCAATTTTGCATACACCATCATCGGAATTACAGTAGCCAAACTTAACAGTTCCTGAAATTTTAACAGTTGTTCCGGATGCCAGACCTGATGGAACAGTGAAATTGTATTTTACTTTATTGCTGCTTAAGTAATCACCTCCACCTGCAGAATAATCCTGCATGCCTGCGCCTTCAACTCCGTTTATTGACGTAACAGTAATTTCCGGCTCTTTAGGAATTTTTACATTTTTTGCCGGTTTAAAAGAAATTGTCAATGTTCCCGTTTCACCTCCGTTAAAAGATTTTTTATTTGCTTTTACGGTAACTGTAGGAACTGACTGGCTGTATGCACTTCCTGCAAACGCAAATGATACTGCAAAAAATGCAGTTAAAATAAGTAAAGTTTTTGAAGATTTTATTAAAGATCTCATTGATGAAATATTTATTTATTATTTAAAAATATAAAAAGTAAAAATCATTACAAAGACATTATGAGATAGCATAATTTATGCTAAATATCTGATATAACAATATATAACTATATCAAATTACATATCTTTAAATGGAAAAAAGAGGAATTTAGTTCCGATTATTCTTCCTGCCCATTATGCGATTCTATGCATGCATAAGCATTATGATTATGAATACTTTCAAAATTTTCCGCTTCGACTTTATACCAAGTAATCTCAGAGTTTGCTTTTAATTTCATCACAATATTGCGGACTAAATCTTCAACAAAAACAGGATTTTCAAATGCGCGCTCGGTTACATATTTTTCATCTTCACGCTTCAACAAACTAAAAAGCTCACAGCTTGCGCTGTCCTCGACAATGTCAATTATATCTTCAATCCAGACTGAATCTTTAAAACGCACAGCAACGGTTACTTCACCACGCTGATTATGTGCGCCATATTGGGAAATGTTTTTTGAACAAGGACATAAGGTAGTAACCGGAACGACAACAGTCAGCACAAAATCTTTTTTCTCACAGGTCATTGCATGAAAACGGACAGTATAGTCTATGAGTGATTTCTTTTTTGTGACCGGCGCTTCTTTTTCCTTGAAGTAAGGGAATTCCATCTCAATATGTGAGCGCGTTGCGTGAAGACGCTCCTGCATTTTTTCAAGAATGTCATAAATTGCCTGAACGTGCAATTCACGGTCTTCATTTTGGAGAATCTCGACAAACCTGCTCATATGAGTTCCCTTGAACTCTTTCGGAAGGTCAACTGTCATCTGAATCGTAGCAATTGTGTGCTGAACTTCGCGGTCTTTATCAAGAACTGCAATTGGATATTTCAAGTTTTTTACGCCGACTTTATCGATAGGAATCTGGCGTATATCTGACTGATTTTGAGTATCGGGAAGCGTCTTTTCTTCACCGTTTGAGTTTATTTTAATTTCTTTTGTTTCCATAATTTTTTAGTTATTTAACCTCGACATTGCATAAATAAGGGGAATTGGAGCAATCTATGCTCAAGCTGAAAAAGTTATCATTATTTAAAACAAACTTCCAGAAATAAAGTTTATCGGTTTCAGGAAATTCAATATCTTCAAACTTTGACGGATGAACGAAATGAAATTTACCTTCTTTGAAAGCCGCAGGAAGTTCATTAAAATCTTTTTTGTATTCAAAAAGAAAAAGCATTATGTGACCGACTTTTGGGTAATTTTTTTCAGTTACAATTCCTTTTAAATGCCAGTCGCTTGGTTGTGATTTTATTCCGCATTCTTCTTCGGCTTCGCGCACTGCACATGCAAATGGCGATTCCGCATCTTCAATATGCAGCTTGCCTCCGGGAGGAGAAAATAAACCTAAGTTTGGTTCCTGCAATCTTTCAAGAAGCAGATATTCTCCTTTGGAGTTTTTGATATATAAAAGTGTTGCGAATTTCAAGACAGGTCGGCTTTAGATGGATGGACTTTTGTCCAAATAAAAAACCCCCTTTCGAAAGTGATACACCCGGTTACCGGAAGAATGAGGGGGTTGTTAAACTTTATTTTGCTTCTCTGTGGAGAATTCTTTTTTTAGTCCACTTGCAGTATTTCTGCAATTCGATACGTTCTTTGGTGTTATTTCTGTTTTTAGATGATACATAAACAGATTTTCCTTTGTGCGGACCTTCTACGCTAACGAGTTTTATATTAATTCTTGGACCTTCTTTACGTGCCATAATCGTTTGAGTTTATTTATTACGAACAAATAATTTAGCAAAAATTTTGATAAAATTTAAGCCCAAATTTGGGTAAAATTTATAGATAAAACCGGCTATAATATCTCTTTATAGATGTTTTTATCTATTTTTAATAATAACTTCTCACCAAATCTTCATATGCTGAAGACATTTCGACTTTGCGGCGGTACATTACGGTTTTTGCGGTTTCGAGTCCTTTATCGAGGTCATATTTTACATTCTCTTTTCCGGTTTCATACCAGCTGAATGACGGAATTTCTTTTGCAGGAAAGCCGCCTCCGAAAATATTCGCAAAAATCCCTGTGATTGTTCCGGTGTTTAGCATCGTGTTGATTCCCGTTTTGGTATGGTCGCCGAAAATCGTTCCGAGAAATTGCATACCGGTGTCAATTAGCTCCCCGTTAAAGTTTAGCTTAAGCTTTGAATAATTATTTTTTAAATCACTCGTTACGGTATCAGCGCCGAGATTTACAAACGGGCTAACATAAGAATGCCCGACAAATCCTTCATGCTGTTTGTTCACATAAGAATCGAAAATCGACTCACCAATTTCTCCGGCAATCTTGCACATTTCACCAATGTAAGATGGACCATATAATTTTAATCCGGATTTCAGCAAGCAATTTTTGCCTATATAAACAGGACCTTTTATGTAAACAAAGGATTCGATGTTTGTATTGTCATCGATAATGATGCTTCCTTCGGATGCATCAAGAACAACGTTAGGAGAAAACTTTACTTTTTTCCCTATGCGGATATTTTTCGGATTTATGAAATCAACTTTTTTCGGAGTCTTGGTCGTTTTAGGAAATATTTTGAGAAGTGTTTCCAAATCGGGCTGAACAAAATGTTCGAAATGTTTTATTGTATCCCAAGGATAATTTAATTGCGAAATTGTGAAATGGTGAAGTGGTGAATCTGAAATGGTTGAAATCCCCGAATTTAAAAAGGTTTCGGGTGTCAGGATAAAATTGTTTATCGAAAGATTATTTATGAGATTTTCGATTTTATCTTTTGATATTCTTGCGAAGAGAACTTTATTATTATCTGCTATAAAAAAATTGTCATCAAGGGCTTTATCAATTTTTTTATAAACATCTTTATCAAAATGAGCTTTACCGTTTATAAAGAGGTAATCATCATTTGATAATTGATTGACATTAAAACCGGAATATGTTTCTCTTGTTATATCAGCAATTTCACTTCTGCAAAGAAAATCTATCTTAGTCTTTTTAGGAATGAATAATTTTATTCTTTCAAACGAAGTATATACTCCGCATTTCACATTGAATGATGCCCGCAAGCAGGTGAGAGGGAAAAGATTTTTTACTGAGCTGTCTTCGAATAGGCAGATTCTCATTTACACACCCCGTCTCCGGCTTCGCCGGAGCCACCCCTCTCAAGAGGGGAATTTAATTATAATAAAAAAGCCATTCTGATAAATCAGGATGGCTTAGGTTTGTTTTTAAATTCCGATTAAAAATATTATTATGCAGTAACTTCTTGTTTTTCTGACTTCTTCCCGTATTTCTTTCTGAATTTTTCAACTCTACCTGCAGTATCAACAATTTTTTGAGTTCCCGTAAAATACGGATGACATTGTGAACATATTTCCACTTTTATTTGCGGAACGGTAGAACGGGTAGTAAAATGAGCACCACACACACAAGTTACCTCACATTTGTAATATTTCGGATGAAAATTCGCTTTCATAATTATTCCTTTCAACTTGTAATATAGCCATAATTCATTTTATATTCAATCCCGCCATTTTTACATAATTTTAATGTTTTTAAGTAAAATTATCGATTTTATATCGGCTATTTATAGATCAATTTAGAGGATTCGCTTTAAAGAGTGTTATTTTATTTAAAAAATAAAATACCTAATTTATACTAAATCTTATTTTAAATTAAACTGTAATTAAATCAAAAATAAAATGAAATCATTATTACTATTTCTGCTGGCTATGATGTTTTATAGTTCAGTGATTGCGGGAGATAGGACAGTATTCATCGAAAGATATACAAGTTCAACATGCGGACCTTGCGCATCAAATAATCCTGCTCTTGATAATTGGCTTTCCACGCAAGACCCGTATAAGGTAATGGGAATTGCTTATCATATGAGCTGGCCTGCACCGGGTACCGACCCTATGTATCATCACAACACTTCTGATAATGAAGCAAGAAGAAATTATTACGGAATTAATGCCATTCCTCAGGGAAGGTTTGAAGGAACTACATCATTAAACTCTCCATACTCATCAGGTTTATTTCAATCTCTTTATGACAGCAGGATTAATGTTTTAAGCCCGCTGACCATTTTAATGACAACGCAAAATATCGGCGCAGATTCAGTTGAAGTTACTGTGAAAGTATATTGTGAAACAGCGATGGAAAATCCGAATGTAGTTTTACAAATTGCTGTTCTTGAACATATTATTCAATACCCTTCACCTCCGGGAACAAACGGTGAAATGGTTTTCCACGATGTTATGAGAAAAATGCTTCCAAATGCAACGGGAACACCTATGACATTAACACCCGGACAAATGGTTACTGTAAAACAAAAATACTGGAAAAATCCTGTTTGGAATCAGTCTGAAATAAGAGTTATTTCATTCGTTCAGAGAAATGATACCAAAGAAATAATTCAATCAGGTCAAAAGACTGAAAACTTTACTTTGCTTCCAAACCCGGGTTTTAAAGTTGTAAATCAAGGTCAGACAGGAAGCGGTACTTTCCAAATCAGCACTCCTGTGATAGCAGACGGATATAATTCACCTGTTACATTTACGGCAACGGTTGAACCGTCAAATGCAGGAATCACAACAAGCTTCCCCGGTGGAAATGTTCTGAGCAATTTTACTCAAAGCATAGCCTTGCAGGTTAACTCAAACGCCTCTGTTCCGGCAGGAGTTTATAAAGTTATAGTAACCGGAACAAACGGACAGGGCAAAAGCCATAAGACCGTTGTTAATTATCTCGTCGGCAAAAATTATGTATCAGTCGGCACAAACAAAGGAAATCTGAGCTTTAAAGTTAACGGCACTACATATTCAACTCCGCAGTTATTTACCTGGGATATTAACTCAGCACAAACAATAGAAGCAGTAACACCGCAGGTTTCAGGAAATTCACAGAATGTATTTGTAAACTGGAGCACAGGACAAACAACGCCTGTTCTTAATCTCAATATAAACGCTGAACAAAGCCAATATACGGCAAACTTTAAGACACAATATAAAGTAATAGCTTTACTCAATCCCGCAGGAATTCCCGTGACAGTAACAAATGGAAATATGTTTCATGATTCCGGTTCAGCAGTAAACATAAATGTAACTCCGTATTCAGTTCAATTCAACGGAAGAACATACTGGTTCCAAAGATGGCAGGGAGCCGGAAACGGTTCATATACAGGAACGAGCGCAAGCTTTACTTTAAGTAATCTTTCAAATGCCGTTAATCAGATTGTATACTATGATACAATAAATACCGGTATTTCATCCATAGGTTCTGAGATACCTAATGTTTATAAATTATATCAGAATTATCCGAATCCATTCAATCCGACAACAAACATAAAGTTTGATATTCCTCAACAGGGATTTGTTACATTGAAGATTTATGACATGCTCGGTAAAGAAGTTGCTCTATTAAGCAATCAGGTTTTACAGGCAGGACGATATGAAGCAAACTGGAATGCTTCAGGAATGCCAAGCGGAGTTTATTTCTATAAGCTCGTAACTCCCGCTTACAGCGAAATCAAGAGAATGGTTCTTATAAAATAAAAAGCAAAAATATATTTTAAGTCTTAATAAAAAAGCCGCTTTATGCGGCTTTTTTATTTCTGCAAGTTAAACTCAAACTTTGTTCCTTTGTTTTCTTCCGACTCAACTTTTATCTGTGTATTATGTGCTTCGAGAATATGCTTTACAATAGAAAGACCAAGTCCGCTGCCTCCCCTGTCACGCGAACGGTTTTTATCCACTCGGTAAAATCTCTCAAAGATTCTTGCCAAATCTTTTTTAGGAATACCAATACCGTTATCCAATATCGACACTAAGACATTTTTCTCTGAATCTGTAAGCCTAACAATTATTAAACCGTTTTCAGCAGTATATTTAATCGCATTATCGATTAAGTTTATAAAAACCTGCTTCAAGCTTTCTGAATCTCCAAAGACCTGAGTTTCATCATCAAGATTTGTATCGAACTTCAGTTCGATGTTTTTGTTTTCAGCAAGAGAACGCATCTCGGCGACAATGGTTTTAACATATTCATTGAAGTTGAAATACCGCTTGCTCATTCTTATTCCTGTTTCAAACTTAGAGATTGCAATTAAATCGTCAACGAGCACTTTGAGGCGGTTCACCTGCTTCATCGCGCGGTTAAGGAAATCCATGTTCACCTTTTCATCATTAATTGCTCCGTCAAGCAGGGTTTCAAGTGAAAGCTGAATTGCAAAAATCGGCGTACGAAGCTCATGCGCAACGTTTCCGAGAAACTCATTACGATTTACTTTGAATATTTTTGCAGTGTTAAGCTCGTTAGTCAGGCGTTCTGTTGTCAGCTGAAGCGAATAAAAAATATCATTAACATCATCATTGTATTTATTTTTATTCAGATGCTCACCAAGCAGCTCATTTACTTTATTCAATTCGGTTAGCTTTTCTTCGAAGTCATCGGTATCGTTTTGCTTATCAGTATCATAAATTTCCTTTGAGAAAAAATTAAAAATACTCATCGGCCGCACAACTTCGGTATTCAAGAAATATAATGAGACGATATAAATTATTATAATAATAACAGATGAAATTATTACAGAAGTAATGCCGGCATTGAAAACAAATTGAAGTATTAATGAGAGGATTAAAATTATGAGAATGAAAAACGAAAACTTTAAGATGAGGTTTGATTTAAACATCAGGTGTATTTAGCTTACGCATCTTTGAAGCGGTATCCGAGACCTTTAATCGTTTCGATGTAATCGGCATATTCACCAAGCTTCTCACGGACTTTCGCTACATGAACGTCAACTGTCCTGTCGATTACATAAATATTTTCACCCCAGATTTGATTCAACAAAATTTCCCGGGAAAAAACTCTTCCACGGTTTGCAAGAAGAAAATGAAGGAGCTGAAATTCCTTCTTCGGGAAAAACACGTCTTTACGATTTATTCTGACTGTGTGAGAAATGCTGTCAACTTCAAGGTTTTTGAATTTAATTACCTCTTCAACTTTCTTTGTGTTGACTGCTTTAACATTGCTACGGCGAATAACCGATTTCATTCTCGCAATTACTTTACGCGGTGATATTGGCTTCTGAATGTAATCATCAGCTCCGATTTCAAGTCCGACAATTTCATCAATTTCGTTTTCTTTAGCAGTCAAAAATATGACAGGAATTTTTGAATTTGACGGATCGGATTTCAATCTTTTGCAGACTTCAAAACCATTAAGCTCAGGCATCATAATGTCGAGGAGAATAATATCGGGTTTTTCATTTTGAACGGCATCGAGCGCTTCTTTTCCGTTATATGCTGTGGTTACTTCAAACTCGTTTTCTTTTTCGAGGTTGTATTTCAGCAGGTCAACGATGTCTTTTTCATCATCAACAACAAGCACTTTATATTTCATTTTTTTATCTTTATCTATCAATATATTATCCTAATGTTAACAAATCTTTATCAATTTATTTAAAAATTATTTCCTTACCGCTTTTTGCCGATTTATATATTGCATCGATAATTTCCATCACTTTTAGCGCTTCTTCACCCGAAGAAATAAGCTTATCGTTCCCCTTTAACACACCTATGAAGTGTTTTAGCTCAAGTTCGTAACTATTTTTAAACGGATTTGCTGACATTTTTATGTTAGTCGGAGTGATGTTAAGAATATTGCTTTCCATCTTCTTGAAAATCTTCAGAGGGTTAATAGCAGAGCATCCTTTTTCTCCATACACGTTACAATAGAAAAACTCATCGCGAATTAAGCTCCAGCTTACTTCAAGATTAAGCGAAGAACCGTTTTTGAATTTTATCAGAGTGAAGTTTGTATCTTCAACCGATTTTGTATTATGATAATGATTAATAGCAGAAACAGAATAAACATCAGGAAAACCGAGCATCCACATTCCCGTATCGAGCATTGCAATACCGTTATCAATAACAACGCCTCCGCCTGATTTTTCTTTTTCTGTAAACCATTTTTGCTCGGAGCTCCGCGTTTTGAACCAGCCGGTCTTCACAAAGAAAATATCGCCAAGCTCTTTTGATTTGACAAAAGTTCTCTGCATCATCACGTCATATCTGAAGCGGTTATTCATACCCACCATGAGCTTGCGCTTTGCTTTCTTCGCAGCTTCGACAATCGGCTCTGCTTCTTTCAGATTTCTTGCGAGTGGTCTTTCAACAAGAATATCTTTGCCTGCTTCAAGCGCGGCTATTGCAAGATTTTTATGAACGTTTGTCTGCGCAGAAATAATCACACCGTTTATATCGGGGTTTTCTTCGAGCATCTTATCGATGTCTTTATATGCGCCTTTGATGTTATGCTTTGCTGCAACTTTTTTTGCTTTGCTGAAATCGGTATCGACAAGCGCAACGATTTCAACGTCATTCATACGTAATAGACATGGAAGGTGTATTATTTGAGCTACACCACCCAGACCCACAACTGCAATTTTGGCTTTATCCATAGAGTTAGAGAGGAAAGTAAGAGATGAAAAATTTGCCAAGACACCCGAATCACATACAGTAATTACTTGCCGCTGCTTCCTTCCGGACCTCACGGGGTTGGGTAACACCGTATTGTTCGGGGCTTAGCAAAAATCTTGTTTTTAAGAACTTGTTTGTGTCACTCTGAACGAAGTGAAGAGTCCCCCATTCCTTTGGTAATGGGATCCTTCGCTATGCTCAGGATGACATATTCGTTTAGTTAAATATAACTAAGACGATTTAAACATTAAATACAATCCGAATACCCCTAAAATAATATTGGCAATCCACATTCCCATAAACGGCGAGAGAAGTCCCCTGTCTGCGAGCTTTTCCCCGCCAATGAGTGACGCCCAGTAAAGCAGAAAAAATAAAAGCGAGAACCCCGCGGCAATTCCGAACCCGCCTTTTCTCACGCGATAGCCGAGCGGTGCGCCGATTAAAGCAAACACTATACATGCAAACGGAATGGAATATTTTTTATAAATCTCAACGAGATATGAATCGATTTGTTTTGATGCTTCCTGCTTAAAAGTCTGATGTGTTTTTCCCGATTGCACCAATGCGAAAACTCTTTTTGCAATTGAGTTCAAGCTGTCGAAAGTTTTATTTTTCACGGCATAAAATTCGGGAGTCAAAGCAGAGTCTTTTGCATCAGGAAGATATTGTTTATAAACCGTGTCCTTATAATTCAGCGAAGCAACAATATTTATTTCATTTATGACTCTTGCAGCAAAAGTGCTGTCGGCTTTGTTAAGAACCAGCTGCAGACTGTCAGCAATATTTCTCATTGTTTCAGCCGGAAGCTCACGGTCGCCGCGGATTAAGCTTCCCTCACCTGATTGCTGGAACCCGAAATTTTCCGCAGGCAGAATCATCCTGTGTTTTTCAAATTCAACCTTGCGGTATTTATTAGCAGGGTCACCTGTGTTGTATTGATGAATTTCGCCTTTGCTGAGATTTAAAATTATATTTTTGAAATCGTTTGAGAATCCAATATCACCGCTTTGCGCTGTAAAAAGATTTTTATAATTGCCCCGCGAGTTATCATAAATAAAAATTCCCTCTATGTTGTTGCTGTTCGGAAAAGTTTTGTTCACGAGAATTTTTGCTCCGCCGATATCCTCGCTGAATTTCCCCGGTTCGAGAATGAGTGTCGGTTTTGTCCGCGTGATGTCACTGAATAGCACACGCGCCTTATGATTCGCTTCGGGAAGAACGTCGTTGTTGAAGCGCACCATCAGGTAACATAAAATTCCAGAAATCAAAATCACGGGAATCATAAGCTTCGTCAAGCTTACTCCCCCTGCTTTTGCGGCGGTGATTTCGTTGTTCGATGCAAAATTCCCGAACGCCATAAGTGTTGCGACAAGCACAGCCATCGGAACGGCAAGCGTGAGCATCCACGCAAGGTTAAGCGAGATAAGCTGAATGATTATCCAGATGCTGAGACCTTTCCCGATGAGCTGGTCGATTGACTTCATCAAAAACTGAAACAGGAAAAGAAAAACCACAATCGCCAGCGCAAAGAAAAACGGTCCGATATGAGCTTTTAATATGTAGCGGTAAAGAATCAAAATACAAATAAAACCAATTGTTTTTTCAATACTTTTATATTAAATTAATGTTAATAATGTTGCCAAATTCTGCAAAACCTGTATCATTTAAGTATAGTATAAATTAATAATTATTAAAATTATTTAATTTTTATTAAAAAGTGAGGTAATATTTCTAATCAAGAACAATATAGTAAAGAAAGAATTTCAGATTTTAAAGATAGATTAAAGAATATACCTGAATTGCAAAATCATCAAGATTTATGCATTTATACAACTGGCTCATATGGAAGATTAGAAGCATGTGAATTTTCAGATATTGACTTATTTTTTCTTTATGATAACAACAAAGAAAAAGAATTTCCAAAAATTGATAAAATATTAATTGATTCTGGAATAATAAAAATTTGTCGAGAAATGAATTTTCCAGAATTTTCAAGTGATGGTGAATATCTACAAATACATAACGTAAATAATTTTTATGATGAATTGGGAAGCAGAAAAGATGACCATTGTAATTATTTTACAGCAAGAATGTTATTACTTTTAGAAGGCAGGTTTATATATAATAAAAATTTATATGAAAAAATTATTGATACAACGATAAATAAATATTATAAGGACTTTCATGGGCACGAAAAAGATTTCAAGCCTGTTTTTTTAGTAAATGACGTTATAAGGTTTTGGCGAACAATGTGCCTAAATTATGAACATAGCAGAAATAGGAAATCCGATGCAAGCACAAAAGTGTCTGACTATGAATTGAATCTCAAAAAAAATAAAGCTCACATTAAAAATCTTAAACTAAGATTTAGTAGGAAATTAATTTGTTATTCATTCCTTTTAAGTGTTCTTTATAGTGCCGAAATTTTAGACGAAAAAAGCATTAAATCAATAATTTCATTGACTCCTTTGGATAGACTTAAGAAATTAACTGAAATGGGTAAAGTTAAAAAAGAAGATATTGATTTGTTAATTGAACATTATTCTTGGTTTTTAGAAAAAATGCAAGTTGAAAATCAAGCTTTATTAGAATGGGTAAGTATACAAAAAAACCGTGATGAAGCCTTTGGAAAATCTAGAGAATTTGCTAAAAAAATTTTCAAAATAATGATGAATGTTGACAATAGTGATAATTTATTATATTTTTTGATATGAGTAAGAAATCTTTTTTTGTTATTTATATAAATGATAATGATCTAAAAACTATTATAGATAGTATTAGGGTAGTTGCAGACCCTCAACAAAAAAGTTCTTCCCACGTAACCGTTAAAGGTCCCTACAAAACAAATCAGGTAAAAAGATTACAAGAAGAAAGTAAAGCTATTGAAGGAAAATATTTTCCAGTTTTCGGAGTGGGTACTTTTTTTCATTTAAATCAAAATACTGTATTTTGGCGATGTTCAAACGAAAATATTTTACATGATATCTGGAAAACAAAAAGTAAAAAAACCTATGATGATTATCATCCGCATATAACTATTTATGATGGCACTGATAGAAATTATGCTCAAAAACTTTTTAAAATAATTAATTTTTTTGATATACATTTTTCATTCAAAATCAATAAGTTAGAAATATATTCAAGTAATCCTCTTTTTAACTTAAAAACATTTGCCGATTATGAATTTATTACCAGAGAAGTTGGATATGATATCAATAAAAACAATATTGATAATTTAACACCTAAACAAAGGTTATATATTGTAAGTAAACTATGCAAAAAATTACAATTAATATTAAAAGAAAAAAATCCTCATAATTTAAAAAGTTTATATAAAAGACATAAAGAGGAATTATTATCTCATAATATTTAGCTATTATTCTGCGCCATGACCTCATACACCGCTTTCTTACGGGGGATTAATGTTGGCGGGCATAAGCTCATAAAGATGGAAGAGCTGAACAGGATTTTTGTTTCGCTCGGGTTCAAGAACATCAAGACTTTCATACAAAGCGGGAACGTGCTTTTCGATGCACCGGGCAAAAGCTCCGCGGCGGCTTTGGAAAAACCCGATAAAAAGATTGAAGCAAAAATCGAGGCAGGCCTGAAGAAAGCGCTCGGCTATGAAGTGAGAACGACTGTGCGGACAGTAGATGAATTGAAAAAACTGATTGAGCTCGACCCGTTCAAGAAATTCAGCAAGCTCTCACCGAAAGAAGCAAAGATGTATGTAAGTTTTTTATATGACGAACCGGAGCACAAGCCGAAGCTTCCTTATAAATCACCCGAGAAAGATTTTGAAATTATAGGAATGAATAAATTAAGCAGCCGCGAGGTGTTCATCATCGCATATCCCTCTGTCAAGAAAGGCGGTGACTACATGACTTATCTCTCGAAAGAGTTTAAGAAAATTCAAAACACCACAAGGAATTGGAATACGATTTTGAAAATGATTTCACCAATTAGCAATGAGTAATGTGCAATGAACAATTTTACAACCCCCTAACCCCCTTTGCTAAGGGGGAATATTTAACTCACTCAACTTATATTTCATTTTTATATCGGCTGTTATTTATGTTTTATAAACGTTAAATTGCATCGTTCTCCTGTATATTCACTTCTCACATTCCTGGTCATATTCTGTTTTTATGTTCATAAAAAACTTTTAAAAAATAAACCAATCCAAATGGAACAAACAGGAGTTGTACACGAAAAAAAATCTGTTACAGGTTTTCTCTGGCTACTTGCAGTTTTATATTTTTTTGTTGTTGTCGGCAATAGTTTCGCTCCGCAGATTATTACGCGTGATATGTTTAACTTCGGAAGCATACTGCTTCCGTTTATATTTGCCATAGTTCATGGTAAAATGCGATACGGACTCAAGAACATGGCTGTGTTTGCAGTCATAAGTCTCATTGTTGGAAATTTTTATGAAAACCTGAGCGTCGAGACGACATTTCCGTTCGGGAATTATTATTACAGTGATAATCTCGGACCAAAAATCTGGAATGTTCCCATCATAATCGGGTTTGCATATTTTTCAATCGGCTATCTTGCATGGATTATGGCGCAGTCATTGATTGGCGCGCTTGCTCCGGTTTTAAAGAAAACAAATATTTTTTTCGTTCCTGTTGTTGCAGCGTTCCTTGTGGCAAGCTGGGACTTTTCATTCGACCCTGACTCATCAACGATAAACGGCGACTGGGTATGGCGTGAAGGCGGAGGATATTTCGGCGTTCCGTTTTCGAACTTTACAGGATGGTACTTATGTGTTTATACTTTCTTCCAGATATTTGCGTGGTATATATCCAGACAGCCGGAGTCTGACTTTAAAAATATGCCTGCTGCAAACAAAACTTACTGGTATCAGGCAGCAATATTTTATGCAATATATGCGATTGATTTTATTCTTGGCAAATATACTGCTCCCATATATAATGTTACCGACCCCGCAGGAAAAACATGGTCAACGGGCGACATTCACGACACAATGGCGATTATATCAATTTTCACGATGATTTTTTTCTCTATTTTATCTTTAATAATAGTTAAGAATAACGAAAAAATTCCTGAGGGTTAAAATTTAATTTCAAAAACTGACAAAAGTCATTCCGAATTTTAATTGTTGAATCTATTTTTATTAAGAATAAAGCTTACAATATAAATATGGACTTCAACGATTCTCAGACAATTCTTTATGGTGTTATAATTTCCAATATTGTTGCATTAATAATGCTATTGTGCAGCTGGAAAAAACCTAAAATTGCACGTGTGATGTTTTTTCTGCTATTCATATGGGCAGGATGGGTAAATGCCATTACTGCTCTTAACACTCCGCAGGTTTATCTTGAGTACAGTAAATTTGCATTTTTTCCTATTTATAGTTATATCATAGAAGGATTTTTTGGTGATAATATCACTGCAATAGTTTTTTCAATTGCTATGTGCCAGCTTATGATAGGTGTTTCAATGCTTCTTAAAGGAAGAATATTTGTTACCGGAGCGATAGGCGGAATGATTTTTCTTATCTGCATATCACCGCTCGGGTTTGGCTCCGGATTTCCTTCAACTTTGATTATGGCATGGGGTTTATATTTGCTTCTGAATAAAAACAGAAATATTTATTTGTGGGAATCCTCCAGTAAAAACCCGGATTTGAAAATACAAAATCCATAGTTTCCAAAACTTCGTAATTGTTTTTACAGCATTTAAAGATAAAATATTTATCTTTTACTGCTGTATAATCAAAAAATTAAATCTAAAAATAACTTATGAGCAAAATTGTAGCAATTTTTCGTGCTCCTGATATGACAAGGGAGCAATATGACACTGTCATAAAAAAACTTGAAGAGGCAGGCAAAGGAAAAATAAAAGAACGTCCGCATCACATTATGGGATTAAATAATGGCGGAAGTATAGTCATTGACGTTTGGGAATCACCTGAAGCATTAAATGAATTTTTCGGAACATTAAGTCCTATTCTTGAAGGCACAGGTGTGACTGCGCCTCAACCGGAAATTTATCCGGTTCACAATATAATTTCCTGATATACCATAAATTTATCTCTTTGATTATCTTGCTTATTTAAACTATTTTACCGGAATTATAGTCATATAATTTATCAGCCATATATGAAAAAAATAATTCCGGTCGTTAGTTTATTTTTTTTGTTATTAACAAATTCTCTTCGCGCGCAAACTCCAGCTCCTGCACTTGTAGGTTATTGGCAGAACTGGCAGGATTCACAATCGCCTTATATTCAGCTCACGCAGGTAGATTCCAGTTATAACATGATAATGGTTTCGTTTGCAACTCCGGTTGAAGGAACCACATATAACATGACATTTACTCCTGAAGTTGTAACACAAGCAATGCTGAAAGCACAGATTGACACGATGAAGATGCGCGGAAAAAAGGTAAATATTTCAATCGGCGGAGCGAATCATCCTATTTACATGCTGGACACAAACCAACGCAATACTTTTATAAATTCTCTTTTTACGATTATAACCACATATAACTTTGACGGAGTTGATATTGATATCGAAGGCGCATCGATTCCACCAGCAAGCGGAACGATTAATAATCCCACCGACCCGAAGATGGTAAATATGATTGAAGCAATAAAAAGATTAATGGTGAGATACCGCCAGCAGTATAATAAAAAAATGTCTCTTACTATGGCTCCTGAAACTGCATATATAACGGGAGGGTTTTTTGCATATTCCGGAATTAACGGAGCGCTTCTTCCGCTTGTGCAGGCATTCAGAGATTCAATTGATGTCATTCATCCTCAATTGTATAACAGCGGAAGCATGTACGGGCTTGACTCTGTAATTTATAATCAGGGAACTGCTGATTTTATTATTTCTCAAACCGAATCATTAATAAGAGGATTTACGCCGTGGACGACACCCGCAGCCGGAACATTTCTTGGTATAAACGCTAACAAAGTTGCAATAGGGTTACCTGCATGCTCAAGCGCTGCCGGAGGCGGATACGTTCATCCTGATACTGTGAAAGCCGCAATAAATTACCTGCGCGGACTTGCGCCAAAACCGGCGCATTACACTTTGAAGGGTGGTCCTTATCCAACTCTGCGCGGAATGATGACGTGGTCAATAAATTGGGATGCAGTTTCAACCTGCCATCCGCGATATGAGTTTGCAAATAATTATTATGCAATTTTTCATCCTGTCGGAAGCAACATAAATAATATTTCTTCTAATGCAACAACTTTCAAGCTTCATCAGAATTATCCGAATCCGTTCAATCCGTCCACATCGATAAGATTCAGCTTGCAAAAAACAGGATTTGTATCATTAAAGATTTATGACATTAACGGAAAAGAGGTCGCTGTTTTAATCAATAATAATTTATCGCAGGGGGAATATATTTTTGATTTTAATGCTAATGAACTGCCAAGCGGAACGTATTTTTATAAACTGAGTGCAGGTAATTTTACAGAAACGAAAAAAATGATGTTAGTAAAATAATTTATTAATAGGTTGAAGATATTAATTGTCGAGGATGAACCTGAGCTTAACAAAGATATAAAAGAATATCTTTTTCAGAATGAATGCGTCTGCGAAGCAGTTTCGGATTTTAAAACTGCACGTGAAAAATTTTTTTCTTATGATTATGACATTCTTGTCCTCGACATCATGCTTCCTGACGGAAACGGAATGCATCTTCTTGAAGAACTTAAAAAAGAAAAATCCGAAACAGGCGTTTTAATAATTTCCGCAAAAAATTCTCTTGATGACAAAATCAGCGGTCTGAATCTTGGCGCTGATGATTATCTCGCAAAACCATTTCACCTTCCCGAACTTCTTGCCAGAGTAAAAGCCATTTACAGACGAAAAAAATTCAGCGGGTTTGACAGCATTAAGTTCAACGAAATTGAAATAAATACCGAACATAAAGAAGTTTTCATAAATCAAAAAAAGATTGAACTCACTCTGAAGGAATATGAGCTTCTTCTTTATTTCATTGCAAATAAAAACCGGGTTCTGACAAAAGACGCCATAGCCGAGCATCTGTGGGGAGATTACATGGATTCGTCCGATAATTTTGATTTTATTTATCAGCATGTTAAAAATCTCCGCAAGAAAATCATGAATTTAAGCGGAAATGATTATATAAAAACGGTTTATGGACTGGGGTATAAATTCAGCGATTCCGAGAAATAACACTTCAAATTTGCTTCAGAATTTTAAACTAATTTTGTAATATGAAAAAGATTGTTTCCATATTATTAATATTCGTCCTGATAATTATGCTTCTCATTATCTTTTCCTGCGGAAGCAAACCGCAAGTTGAAAACCTGCCCGATTTATCCGATGTAAATTATGTGAGATTATCTTTAAAGATGGACTTTGATTCTTTAGGTCATCAAAAAATAAAAACCATCGAAGTATCGGATTCAAAGAATATTTTAGATTTAAAAAACACAATTTCACCGGAGCCGTTTCAATATTTATACTGCACTTCATCCGGAATGATGGATTTTTATAAAGACAGCTCGCTTGTTCTAAGTGTTGTTTTCAATACAGAGCAGGGACAAAGACACATTGCATTCAACAGAAACGGAAAGCTTACTGCAATAAAACTTGCCGATGAAAACGCAAAGTTTCTCGACAGCTTTAAAAATTAATTCGGATTAAGTGAGATTAATAACCAAAATAAGTCTGTGGAATATTTTAATTGCCGTTTTAATTTTTTTAATTGGTGGTTATGCAACTTATGTTATTTATAAAGACGGGATTATTAAAACCCGCGACAGGGACTTGAACCATCAATTAGGTGAAACAATAAGAAGACTGGAAACCGGTGTGCCTCCCCCTCAACAACCGCCACTCGACTCACAGGACAGACGCGGCAGACCCGATGAAAGAATGAGAAGCATCACTCCGATTCCTCCCAACGAAAATGTTGTCATCGGGGAAACTTTTTCTGATACACTGGTTTTTCATCAACCTACAAACAAACTTCAACCTCACAGGAAGCTTACGTCAATTAGAAACATAAACGGACAAAATTTTAAAATCGAACTGACAATACTTGCTTATGAAGACAATGATGTGATTAAAACTGTTGTAATGTCTATGTCGATTTTATTTGTTGCTTTGATAATCGTAATTATCACAAGCAATTATTTCATTTCAAAAAAATCTTTCAAGCCGTTTTATAAAACTCTAGAAAAAGCAAAGGAGTTTGATATAAAAAATCAACATGAAATAAAATTCGGTAGCTCGGGAATAAAAGAGTTTGACGAACTGAATGAACAGCTTGAAAGATTAACGGCTTATGCACAGACAGAATATAAAACGCTTAAAGAATTTTCCGAAAACGCATCTCATGAAATACAAACACCGCTTGCAATTATAAAAAGCAAGTTGGATTTGTTAATTCAGTCAGAAAGCTTAACGGAAAGCCAAAGAGAGCTAGTAATGCAGTCTTTCAAAGCAGTTGAAAAACTTTCGAAGCTGGGCAATGCGCTGACGCTTCTTGCAAAAATCGATAATAATGAATTCAGAAATACAGAAAACATAAATCTTAAAAACTTCATAAATGAACACATTAGCAACTTTAAAGAAATTCTTGAACTAAGACAAATTTATTTAGCAGAAGATTTATCTGAAAAAAATGTAATTGCAAATAAAACACTGATTGATATTTTAATTACAAATCTTTTGCAAAATGCAATAAGGCATAATACCCAAAACGGAACTATAAATATTGTGCTTACGGATAAATTTCTCGAAATCTCGAATACAGGAAAGAACGAGGCATTAAATGAAAATAAAATTTTTAAGAGATTTTATAAAAAAAGCGCTGACAAAGACTCATCAGGGCTTGGGTTATCAATCATAAATAAAATTTGTGAATATTATAAATACACAATAACTTATTCTTTCAAAGATTCAGTTCATTCATTCAAGATTGAGTTTTAACTTCAAAATTGCTTCAGAATCTATTTTTAATTTTGTATAAGAACATTTATTAATTTAACATTAATAAAAATGAAAACGATAATTTTTCTGTTTCTTGTAATCTTCACCGTCTCAACAGCAAGCTCTCAAACTCCTGACCTTTACTCCTGGAGGCAGAACAATACCGTTACCGGTTATAATGGAATTCTTGCAGACGTTCAGCAGGTGTTTTATTCTGCGAGCTATGTTTATGTGAAAGCAACGGGAATACCCTCTTATACAATCGGTCCGTGGGCAATGAACCCGAATCTTCCGGTAAATCAAAACTGGACATTCAAGATTGCAAGAACCCCGGTTAATAGTCCGAGTCCAACAACAGTCGGCGGCGGACAAATCGGTGTGCTGATAAACGGTGTTGTGCTTTTCAATTCAGGTGATGCACAATCATATAACAATCAGAACATATGGCATAGGATTGCTTATTATTTTGAAGGAACAGGTTTTGATACATCAGGCGGACATCCTGCGCCGGGCGGAGCTTATCATTATCACATAAACATGAAAAAACTTTATACCGCAAATTCATCACAGCACTCACCACTGCTTGGGTATATGTTTGATGGTTATCCCATATATGGAGCTTATGGATTTGCAAACACAAACGGAACGGGAGGAATAAAAAGAATGAGGTCGAGTTACAGAAAAAGAAACATTACACAGCGCACAACTCTTCCTGACGGAACACCTTTGCAGCCAAGTCAATATGGTCCTGCAATCAGCACACAATATCCATTAGGATGCTTCATAGAAGATTATGAATACATTGCCGGTTACGGTGACCTGGATGAACATAACGGCAGAGTAAACGTTACTCCTGAATACTCGTCAGCAATTTATACATACTATGCAACGATTGATTCGCTTGGAAATCCTGAATATCCTTATACTGTCGGACCTACTTATAAAGGTGTGGTTGTTGCGGGAAATACAGGTCCGGGAGGCGGACATATAACAATCACAGAAACAGTAACGCAGTTTTTCCCGACAGGAATTGAAAACATAAATGAGGAAATGGGATTTAATTTGTATCAAAATTACCCTAATCCTTTTAATCCCGAAACGAATATTAAATTTGAGATTGCAAAATCAGGATTAACAACTTTGAAAGTTTATGATATGTCAGGAAAGGAAATCGCAGTTTTGATAAATGAAAATTTATCTGCAGGCGGTTATGTAGTTAAATTCGGCGGCTCAAACTTATCAAGCGGAGTGTATTTTTATAAGATTGAAAACAATGGAAAGTCAGAAGTGAAGAAAATGATTTTGATGAAGTAACAACAAATTATTATAAATCCTTATATTAATTATTTAATTCCCATTCTTTTTTTATTAGATCAATGCTTAAGGTTTGCTTACTAGAAAGAATATTTTTAAACGGTGATAGTGTAAATAAATTTCCTTTTTTTAATTTAACACTTAGAAGAAAAAGTAACGATTCAATTTCGAAATACTGACAACGGAATTTTTCACTTTTTTCAATCTTTTCGAATTTTTTTGAAATAAATACAGGATGTAACTCTGATATATCTCTTTTATTTATTTCATGCTCACGATATTTTTCTAATGCCCTTAAGAATTTATCCTCAGGATAAAAACTATTGCTATTTTTGCAATCATAAACTATTCCATATTTAGTATTTACATTTTTAATTAAAGCAACTCCATCGGCATATGCACCAATAATTTTATAACCAATTTGTATTACTTCAAAGCCTAATGCTTGCAAAAGTCTTGCTACTCTATCTTCAAAATCATTATCGTTAAGTTCATTTTCTAATTCTAAATAATATTTACCAACATAATCTTTCCAAGTAATTTCTTCTTTGTGGTTACTTCTGATAAAAAAAGAAGGGATGAGATTTGAATTTTTTTTGTAAAATTCTGAAATCTTGTTTGTGTCAACTGAGCAAGCTAACCGGTAATTAAAATTAAAACTTCTAAGCCAATCTTCTAATTTATTACTTTCAATATCAGATTTTAAAAATGGTTCAAATGAAAAATAAACTTTAGAATCAAAATTTCTTATATCTTTTATTTTTATATATGAAAATTTTTCTTTAGAAGAGTCTTTGTAATAACGACCTATAGCAATGACAGGTAATTCAAAATTATTTTTAAACTCTTTAAAATTTACTTCGGTTTCTAAGAAATCTGCATCGTTTGCTTTTTCCCAAAAGTTTTTACGTTTTGTTGCAAGAATAATAACCTTACTCATTATATTAATAATTTCGTTTGGATTCCCGCCTGCGCGGGAATGACACGGTGGTGTGTTTATTTCACTGTTTCGAATTCTTTTTCTTTCAGCACTCCTAACTCTTTTCCGACTTTTGTAAATGCTGAGATTGCCCTGTCGAGATGTTCTTTTGTATGAGCGGCGGAAAGCTGAACGCGTATGCGCGCCTGTCCTTTTGCAACAACCGGGTAAAAGAACCCTATTACATAAATCCCCTCTTCAAGAAGCTTTGCTGCCATATCCTGCGCCAGCTTTGCGTCATAAAGCATAATCGGGACAATCGGGTGAACACCAGGCTTAATATCGAAGCCCGCTTTAGTCATATTTTCCCTGAAATACATTGTGTTCTCTTCAAGCTTGTCACGAAGCTCTGTTGTTTCACTGAGCATATCAAAGACAGCAATTGAGCCGCCGACAATAGATGGAGTAAGCGAGTTCGAGAATAAATAAGGACGGCTTCTTTGACGGAGCATTTCGATAATTTCTTTTCTTCCGCTTGTAAATCCGCCCATAGCGCCGCCAAGTGCTTTGCCGAGCGTGCCTGTTATGATGTCCATTCTTCCCATTACGTCGTTGTATTCAATCGAGCCGCGTCCGGTTTTTCCGAGAAAGCCCGTGCAGTGTGCTTCATCGGTCATTGTCATTGCTTCATAAGTATCGGCGAGGTCGCAGATTGCTTTGAGGTTTGCAATTGTTCCATCCATTGAGAATGCGCCATCAGTTACTATTATAATTTGTTCTGCGCCTTTTTGTCTGGCTTCGATTAACATTTTCTCGAGGTCAGCCATATCATTGTGCTTATAGCGAAATCTCATTGCTTTGCACAAGCGAACTCCATCGATGATGCTTGCGTGATTGAGCTCATCGGAAATGATTGCATCTTTTTCGCCAAGCAGAGGTTCAAACACCCCGCCGTTTGCGTCAAAGGCAGCTGCATATAAAATCGTATCATCGGTATGGAGGAACGTGCTGATTTTTTCTTCGAGAATTTTGTGAATCGTCTGCGTTCCACAGATGAAACGCACGGATGACATTCCGTAACCATATTCATCAAGAATCTTATGGGCAGCATCGATAACTTTCGGGCTCGATGACAAGCCGAGATAATTATTCGCGCAGAAGTTTAAAACTTTTTTTCCGTTGACGGTAATTTCCGCTCCCTGCGGTGACTCAATTATTCTTTCGGTTTTAAATAAGCCCGCATCTTTTATTGACTGAAGTTCTTTTTGTAAAATGGTTTTGAATTTTCCGTACATTTTTCTTTGACGCTGAACGCGCTGATTTATTTTATGATTTACGCTGTAATTTATTGAAAGGTAATTTAATAGTTAATTCAATTTTTAAACCTTAATTTTGAGAAAATAAGCTCAGAGCAATACAAGTTATGGAGAAAATTACAATAAACGGAGCCGGATTGGCGGGTTCTTTGCTGGCGATTTATCTTGCGCAGAGAGGATATGCAGTCGATATTTTTGAAAAACGTCCCGACATGAGAGTCGAAGATACGGGCGGCGGACGTTCAATAAATCTCGCGCTTTCAACACGCGGTATTCACGGTTTGAAAGAAACAGGTTTATATGATGAGATAAAAAAAATCTGCATTCCGATGTATGGAAGAATTATACATGACAAAGAAGGCAACACAACTTTTTTGAGATATGGAAAAGATGACACGGAATATATTAATTCGGTTTCGCGGGCAGAGCTGAATAAAAAATTAATGGACAAAGCAGAAGAGTATGAAAATGTTAAGTTTTATTTTAACCAAAGATGCGCGGGAATAAATTTTCAAAAAAATGAAGTGAGTTATGTTAATGACAAGACGACTGAGAGCAATTCGATTACTCCTGAGATTTTAATTGCGACTGATGGAGTTGCTTCTCCTATACGTGTGAAAATGCTCGAGCTTCCAAGATTCGATTTCTCACAGGACTATGAAAACTACGGCTACAAAGAATTAACAATACCTGCGGGAAAGAACGGTGAGCATCAAATCGAAAAGAATGCTTTGCATATCTGGCCGCGTGGAAATTATATGCTGATTGCGCTTCCTAATATGGACGGGTCGTTTACCTGCACGCTTTTTCTTGCTTATGATGAAGCACTCGGTGGAAAAAACAGCTTTGAATATATGCAGACTCCTGAAAAAGTTCTTGAGTTCTTCGAAGAAAATTTTCCCGATGCAAAAAAATTAATGACTAATGTATCTAAAGATTTTTTTGAACATCCGACCGGTTCGCTAATTACTATTAAATGCTATCCATGGGTTTATAATGATAAGATTGCATTGCTTGGTGATTCAGCGCATGCGATTGTTCCTTTTTTTGGTCAGGGTATGAACGCTGCATTCGAGGATTGCGTTTATTTGAATGAGTATATAAGGAAGTATAACGGAGACTGGAAGAAAATTTTTGCGGAGTATCAGCAGGTGCGAAAAATAAACTCTGATGCAATTGCGGATTTGGCGCAAGAAAACTTTATCGAGATGCGCGACCTTGTTGCAACTCCACGATTTCAATTAAAGAAAAAAATAGAAGGTGAATTGTTTAAAAAGTTTCCTGATAAATTCATTCCAAAATATACGATGGTAACTTTTATGAGGTTGCCTTACAGCGTTGCGCTTGAGCGTGGTAAAATACAAGAGCAGATTTTGAATGAATTAAGTGAAAATAAGTCAAATATTGATGAAATCGACTGGAAAAAGGGAGAAGAATTGGTTGAAAAAATGTTAAGAAAGATAGATTAAAACTTTTGTGGGTAGGACAGGCATTCCTGCCTGTCCAGACAGACAAGAATGTCTGTCTTACCAATCTTTAAAGAATATGAACGGACTTTTTCCTGAAGAGGAACCAAAGAAAAATAAAACCGGTAACCAGCCGCTTTCCGAAAGAATGCGTCCGAAAACTCTCGATGAGTTTGTCGGACAGCAGCATCTTGTCGGACAGGGAAAATCCATACGCATATTAATAGAAAACAACGAACCTGTCTCTATGATTCTCTGGGGTCCACCGGGAGTCGGCAAAACAACTCTTGCGCTGATAATTGCAAATTCAGTCAAAGCAAATTTCATTCAGCTTTCCGCAGTGAGCTCGGGAGTGAAAGACGTGCGTGATGCAATTGCAAAAGCGGAGTTCACTTTAAAAAACACCGGGAAGAAAACAATTTTATTCATTGATGAAATTCATCGTTTCAACAAAGCACAGCAGGATTCATTGCTGCAAAGTGTTGAAAAAGGAATTATAACTTTAATCGGTGCAACAACTGAGAATCCTTCGTTTGAGGTTATTCCGCCTTTGCTTTCAAGATGCAGAGTTTTCATTTTGGAAGAACTTACGCAGGAAGATTTTTTATTCTTGCTTGACAATGCTCTTAAAAATGATGTGGAGCTTTCAAAGAAAAAAATTGAAATCGAGAGTAAAGAAATTTTAATTCAATTTTCTGCGGGTGATGCAAGACGGCTGCTTAACGGACTTGAGCTTGCTATTAAGTTACAGAAACCTGATACAGATGGAGTGATAAAAATCACAAATGAAATTTTAAAGGAAGCGTTTCAGACTAAGTATGCAAAATATGACAAAGGTGCAGAAGAGCATTATAATATTATTTCGGCATTCATAAAAAGCGTTCGCGGCTCCGACCCTGATGCGGCGGTTTACTGGATGGCAAGAATGTTAAAAGGCGGAGAAGACCCGAAATACATAGCGCGCAGAATGATTATTCTTGCAAGCGAGGACATCGGCAATGCCGACCCATATGCGCTAACTCTCGCAACGAGTGCGTTCACGGCTATTGATTATATCGGGATGCCCGAAGCACAAATTGTTCTTGCGCAGGCGGCAACATATCTTGCAGCAGCTCCAAAGACAAATTCAGCAGTTGTTGCTATCGGTCAGGCAAACAGCGATGTTGAAAATCTCCCGGCTTACGGTGTGCCGATTCATCTGCGAAATGCTCCGACAAAATTCATGAAAGGTTTGGGTTACGGAAAAGAATATAAATATTCGCATAACTATGAGGAAAATTTTGAGATTCAGGACTATCTGCCGGAAGAAATAAAAGATAAAATTTATTACCATCCTAATGAGCAAGGCGAAGAAGCAAAAATCCGTGAGCGGTTAAATAAATTATGGGGAGAGAAAAAGAAGAGGTAATATCAATTTTCAATTAACAATTTGCAATGAACAATTCCCAAGCTCATATTATTGTTAAATTAATTATTAATTGCTAATTGCACATTGTTAATTGGAATTAAGGAACTATTTAACATTTAAAAATATTATTATAAGTTATATATTAAGTTAAACCGTAAGTTATTGTTTTCTGTCAAAATAACTGAAGGAAATACTCAGTCCCCGAGAGAGAAATCAAATATTCAGGTTTAACTAAACTCACCAAAAACATATACATAACAGGACAACTCATTTCACGTAATAGTATTTGAGAATAAGATTTATCTAAATTATTAATGAAAAAAACCGTAAGAAACATTTCCATTGTTTTAATAATACTTGCAGTTGGAGCATTGCTCATCATTCCAAAACTTTTATCAACAAAAAGCAAAGAACAGGGACAGCAGGGCGCAGGAGACCAAACCATTCCGGTTGATGTATATATTGCCAATCCTGTTCAACTTGAAAATCAGGTTAGCACAGGCGGAACAATTGTTGCTAACGAGGAAGTTCAGATAAGAAGCGAGCTTACAAGAAAGATAACGGGAATTTATTTCAAAGAGGGTTCATACGTTCCGAAGGGAAAAACTTTATTTAAGCTTGATGATTCGGATTTGCTTGCGCGTTTGAGAAAACTTGATTTGCAGGAAGAGCTTGCAATCAAAACCGAACAAAGAGATTTAGAACTTCTTAATAAAGGATTAGCTACTCAGGAACAATATGACATAACAGCAAACCAGCTTGCAACAATACGTGCAGATAGGGAGTTAGTGGAGGTTGAATTAAGCAAAACAAGTATTCGCGCGCCGTTTTCAGGTGTAACAGGTTTCAGAAACGTAAGCATCGGGAGTCTTGTAACAAATGCAAATGTTCTAACAACTATTCAGGATATAGGAAGAATCAAAATTGATTTTTCTATTCCGGAAAAATACATCGTTGCCTTTAAAGAAGGACAACAGATAAGTTTCAAAGTAGATGGCATTGACCAGAATTTTACGGGAACAGTTGTGTCGTATGACCCACAATTAAATGAAAACACACGAAGCATTCTATTAAGGGCTATTGCAGATAACAGAGGCAACCGTTTGCTTCCCGGAGCATTTGTGAAAGTGAACCTTGAGCTTGGGAGTGTAAGCAATGCATTGCTTGTTCCTTCAGAAGCGATTATTCCAAAACTAAAAGGGCAGAGTATTTATATTTTAAGAAACGGTGTTCCAAAATTAACCGAAGTTGAAATCGGCGCAAGAACGGAAAAAGATGTTCAGATAATAACTGAATTAGGTCCGGGTGATACGGTTATTACGACAAATATTTTAAGATTAAGACCAAATTCGAAAATTAAAGTAGTTAATGTTAAGCAATAAATGAGTTTATCGAGTGTTTGCATAAAGAGACCTGTATTATCAATTGTAATTTCGATTCTTCTTGTAATATTCGGAATTTTCGGATTTATGAATCTCGAAGTTCGTGAATACCCGAACATCGACCCGCCTGTTATAACAGTAAACACTTCGTATCCCGGCGCAAACTCTGAAGTAATCGAATCACAAATCACAGAACCACTCGAACAATCCATAAACGGCATTGACGGTATCAGAATCATGACAAGCCAGAGCCGTGAACAGTCAAGCCAGATAAGCATTGAATTTGACTTAAGCAAAGACATAGACGCAGCTGCAAATGACGTGCGCGACCGTGTGTCAAGAGTTCAAAGACAGCTTCCTCCGGATATTACCAATCCTTCAATTGAAAAAGCAGATGCTGATGCTGTACCGATTCTGATTGTATTTGTAAAGAGCGATTCAAAAGATATTCTTGAGGTAAATCAGTTTGCCTCGAACGTTATTGCTGAAAGAATTCAGACGATACAAGGCGTCAGCTCCGTGAGAATTTTCGGGGAAAGAAAATATGCAATGAGACTGCGGTTAAATCCTGATAAGCTTAATGCATATAATCTAACACCGGTAGAAGTTCAGCGTGCGCTTGAGAGAGAAAATGTTGAGCTTCCTTCAGGCAGAGTTGAAGGAGATAATACAGAGCTGACAATAAGAACATTCGGAAGATTATCAACACCGGATGAATTTAATAAAGTTATAATAAAGCAGGAAGACGGAAATATTGTCCGTCTTGATGACATTGGTTATGCGGAATACGGAGCCGAGAATGAACGAAATGAAGTAAAAGGCAAAGGCGTTCTTGGGGTAAATATTGCAGTCATTGCTCAGCCTGGGGCAAACGTTTTGCAGATTTCAGATGAATTCAATAAGAGGTTTAATGAAATAAAAGCAGAGCTTCCTGCCGGAATGGATGCAGAACTTGTCTTTGACTTTTCGACGTTCGTAAGAAAAACCGTTCTCGAGGTAGAAGAAACGATTTTCATTGCGTTCGCGCTTGTTGTTCTGATTATATATCTGTTTCTCAGAGACTGGCGCTCGACGTTCATTCCTGTTATTGCAATACCGGTATCAATCATTGCAACTTTTTTCATTATGTATCTTGCGGGATTTTCGATTAACGTGCTTACCCTATTCGGGATAATCCTTGCAATCGGGCTTGTTTGCGATGATGCTATTGTGGTACTTGAGAATATTTATGCAAAAATCGAAGAAGGCATGGACCCGATGCGAGCTGCACTAAAAGGTTCAAAAGAAATTTTTCTTGCAATCATTTCCATCACAGTTGTTCTTGCAGCTGTATTTCTTCCGATTATGTTTCTGCAGGGACTAACTGGAAGATTATTCAGAGAGTTTGCAGTTGTCATTGCCGGGTCTGTAATTATTTCGGCATTCGTTGCATTGACACTAAGTCCTATGTTGAGTTCAAGATTATTAAAACAGCACGAGCCAAGCTGGTTCTATAAAAAGACCGAACCATTTTTTCAATGGCTTACGAATGCATACAGCAAGTCACTCAAAGCATTTATGGAAGTCCGTTGGATGGCAATCATTCTCATATTCGGAATATTCGGAATGATTTACTGGATTGGCTCATCTTTAAAATCAGAACTTGCTCCGCTTGAAGACAGGTCTAATCTGCGGATTCAGATAACTGCACCTGAAGGTTCTTCATTCGAGTTTACGCAAAAATACATCAGAGAAATCGGGCAATATGTAATTGACTCGATTCCTGAAGCATATTTCCCAACTGAAATTGTTGCCGGAGGAGGAGGAGGCGGTGCTGTAAATACAGGTGTTGTAAATATTTATCTCATCGAACCTGAAAACCGTGCAAAAACACAGGAAGATGTTTTCAGAAAATTATCACGCGAAGTAAATCAGTTCTCAGGTGTGCGGGCTTCCGTTTCACAACCGCCGACAATTGGAAGCAGGTTTGGAGGTCAACCTGTTCAGATGGCAATACTTGCGCAGAATTTTGAAAAACTTACCGAAGCGCTGCCAAGGTTTCTGGAAGAAGCAAACAAAGATCCGCGACTGCAGTTTGTTGATGCAAACTTAAAAATCAATAAACCGGAGATTACTTTATCAATCGACAGAGAAAAAGCAGCTGACCTCGGAGTTTCAATCGAAGACGTTGGACGAACCCTTCAGGTTGCTTTCGGCGGACAAAGGTTCGGATATTTCCTTAAAGATGGAAAACAGTACGAGGTTATTGCACAACTTAATCGTGAATACAGGGATAATCCGGCGGATTTAAAATCCATTTTTGTTAAGAATGCCAATGGAGACCTTGTCCAGCTTGACAATCTTGTTACTTTAAATGAGCAGGCAGTTCCTACACAAAGATTCAGATATAACAGAAATGTTTCTGCAACGATAAGCGGCGGATTAAAACCGGGATATACAATCGGCGACGGAAATGCCGCAATGAAAGAGATTGCTGACAGAGTTTTAGATGAAACTTTTTCAACTGCATTCACCGGGCAGTCAAAAGATTTTGAAGAAAGCTCCTCAAGCTTGCTGTTTGTTTTTATTTTTGCAATTGTAATAATTTATCTCGTGCTTGCCGCTCAGTTTGAAAGCTTCATCGACCCGTTCATAATTATTCTTTCAGTTCCACTTGCTCTTGCAGGTGCATTGTTGTCGCTTTGGTATTTTGATATGACATTGAATGTCTTTAGCCAGATTGGGATGGTTATGTTGATAGGTCTTATAACCAAAAATGCAATTCTTATTGTTGAGTTTGCAAACCAGAAAAAGGCACAGGGAATGGATAAGATTTCTGCAGTCCTCCAAGCAGCTCATCAACGTTTCAGACCGATAATTATGACCAGTTTGGCAACATTATTTGGAATTTTACCAATTGCAGTAGGATTCGGCGCCGGAAGCAGAATATCGCTTGGAATTGCAGTTGTCGGCGGATTATTATTTGCAGGATTTTTAACACTATACGTTATCCCTGCCATTTATTCATATCTCTCAAGCAAAAAGCCAAGCATTGCTGCAATCGAGGAATATGAAAAGAGCAAACAAATAGACAAAGACGAAGAACTTGTTCTGACTTAATTGCCGATTATGTCTCCACTCATTCCATTATAAGATTCGACTTTGACCCATGAATAAGTTCCGTCATCATTTTTCTTCACAATCCAATAATCAAAATTTCCAAACTGTCTGTCGCCTGCAGCATTGAAATGAGTCCATCCGGTTAAACCATAATAATTAGATGCGCTTTGAATGAGTGAAGATTTAATTTTATTAATGTCGCCGGAAAAATTATTCATTGTTTGTGCTGTAATGATAAGCCACATTGCATCATATGCCGATAATGCAAACGCATCGGGTTCGATACCTGTCATATCCTGAACTGCACGTTTCACGGGCATCCATTTTTCAGAAGCATTATTATCCAAACCAAAAATGGGGCAGGGATAATCTGCTTTGATTGCAAAATCCGACGCAACCGAATTTGAAATTAAAACATTGCTCAACGCTGCGCCGTCACTGCCATACCATTTAACTCTTGAAAGCTCCGGAATTGTAGAAGCTTCTCTGAAAAGCTCCATATTTTCATCAAATGCCGCAAGGTAAATACCAACCTGTGCCAAAGGAAACTTAGATGTTGCCTCTGTGATTTTATTTTTCACAAGTTCCAGAACATTAGCAAACTGAGTTGCATCTGCTGTATAACTGACCGGCTCTGTTAAGAATAATTTCTCTTCATTAGCAACATCGTAAACGGATTTATATAAACCTTCATTCCCGATATCAAGGCGATAAACCGGAATTATGTACTTAATCCCATCATCCTGAATTAATGACACAATTGCCTTGGCTTCCTGAAAATCATCAGGGCACATTCTGAAAATGTTATCATTCGGAGTTGATAAATTGCTTGCAGTGCTTCCCATGCTGATAATTAGAATTCCGTTTTCATCTGCATATTTTTTTAATCCGAGGATTTCAGCGCTCGACTGAGGACCGATTATTATTTTATATCCTGCCTTATTTAATTGCTGAAGCTTTTCATAAGCAGTCTGCGGGTCAAGTTTTGTATCTTCAATTCTTAGACTTATCTTCGTGTTTGAACCGATGCTTTGATAAAATTTATTGATGTCACTTACGGCAAGCTCGATGGCAGCCTTACTGGTTTGACCGAGCGATGACCAATCGCCCGTAAGCGAAAGCAAAGCACCAACTTTTATTTCATTAACTGCAAAAACATTTGAGCTAAATAAAAGAATAAATACTAAAAAGGGAAATATTTTTTTCATATGATGATAAGTTATTTTAAAATTGATGAGTAAACTGCAGTATCATATTCAAACGCTACTTTTCCGTTTGTTTGATGTTTTTCAAAAATTTCTTTTAAATTTTTTAGCATAATCGAACTCTTTGGATCATTTTCATTCGGCGCATAGGAGGAAGACAACAAACGTCCTTTTAAACCTTCAAAGTCAAACAGCTGAACATTATAAAAAACTTTAATATTCATTTCGCTTCCAAAAAATTTCCGGATTACGTCGTTTGTGATATTGTTATGCTTCACTTCCTTATAGTCGGTTCCGAATTTCTGAAGCAGCGACTCATAATCTTTTAAAAAATCAGTATCCTCTCTTCTGACATTCCAGATAAGTGATACATATTTTCCCTGTTTCAAAATTCTTTTAAATTCTTTTCGTGCTTTTTCAACATCAAACCAGTGAAATGCCTGCGCGCAGATTATTAAATCAATTGAATCGCTCGTTAATGTTGTTTCTTCTGCAGTTCCGTCAACACTTTTAAAATTTTTATACCCGGAAAGGAATTTCTCCGCTGCTTCACGCATTTCTTTGTTCGGTTCAACACCTATGACTTCATAACTTTCTTTCAAAAATATTTCCGATGATATTCCAGTTCCTGAACCAATGTCGGCAATAACATATCCGGGTTTTAAAATTCCTTCCTTTACAAGATAAGAAATGATTTCTTCTGGATATGAAGGACGGTACTTAATGTAATTCTCAACTCTATCAGAAAAGCGGGTTGTGGATGAATTCATTTTATTCAATAGTGATTATTGTATCCAGATATCCCGTACTATAAAAGTAATTATAAAATCTTAACAACTTTTGTCCCGGGGTTTCAAACCATAACGATTGCTTATGAATTACTTTACCCAATGAACCAACACAGATAGGTTGTTCCTGGCTTCCGAAAATTTTTATTATGCGAATTGAATCGTTCCCGCTAACTTCAGAACCGCTGTAAACATAGCATGGACTGGGCGTTTCTGAAACAACTGTTACATCTATGCGATGGTTTAAAAACTCTGTTTTTTGTATTTCAAAGGTGTTCAACAATCTTGTGTTTGTATCATTCCCATCTAATATAGCGCAACCTTCAAATATAATTAATACAGTTATTAGAAAAATATATTTTAAATATCTCATTAATTAATAGTTATAATTGTATCAAGATATTCTCCATCAAATCGATAAAATTTCAATTTTTTTTCTCCGGAAGTTGGAAATATTATTTCCTGAACATGTTTAATTGAGTCAAGTACAGCTAAACATATTTCACCCTCTTCTTTACCATAAATTTTAATAATACATTCCGAATCAGTCTTAGTTATTTCGGATGAATAGAAATAATAGCAGGGAGTTCCGGTTGATAAAATAATATCCGTCTGAACTCTGTTTCCGTCAATTTGAATGTTTTCAACTTTCATTGTATGAAGCAATACAGGAGTCTGCAAATTACTTTCAAAAATATCACAGGAGAAGAAAAAAGCGGTAAAAAACAATAATATTATTGTTTTCATAGGGGTATAATTTAATTTATGAGAGAAATTTCTCTGCATTTTTACCCAAAATTTTTGCTTTAGTTTCCTCTGAAAGCTCGTCCATTGATTCGATTAACTCACCCGGATTAGGTTCGCCGAGCGGGAAAGGATAATCGGAACCAAGAATTACTTTATCGTCGCCGATTAGTTTTATTATATAATTCAATGCATCGGATGAATGCGTTAACGAATCAAGATAAAATCTTCCGAGATATTTTTCAGGCGATATGCAATTATCGACTGCAACCAAGTCGGGGCGGACATCGAAACCGTGCTTTATTCTTCCGAACGTGAACGGAAACGACCCGCCGCCGTGTGCGAAGCAGACTTTGAGCTTGGGAAACTTATCGAAAATGCATCCGAACATCATCGAGCAGATTGCAAGCGCGGTTTCAGCAGGCATCCCTACAAGCCACGGGAGCCAATATTTCGGCATTCTGTCCTTTCCCATCATCTGCCAGGGATGAACAAACAAAGCCGCGCCTAAATCTTCCGCTGCTTTATAAAACTCATAAAGACTTTCTTCATTTAAATTCCATCCATTAATATGCGTTCCGATTTCAATTCCTTTTAATCCCAACTCTTTGATACATCGTTCCATTTCTTTTATTGCAAGATCAGGTGCTTGCATCGGGAGAGTTCCAAGTCCAATAAATCTATCGGGATAATCTTTCACAACCTCCGCAATATGGTCATTTAAAAATCTTGAAAGGTCGAGCGCATCTTTCGGTTTTGCCCAGTAGCTGAACATCACAGGCACAGTCGAAAGCACCTGAACGTCAACATGTGATTTATCACAATCTTTGATTCGTTCTTTTGCATCCCAAGTGTTTGATTGAATTTCACGGAAAAATTTTCCATCAATCATCATCTTTGCGCAGCAAGGTTTATGATGTTCAAGAGAAACAAAACCTCCATATCCGTATTTATCACGGAGATTCTCCCAGTTCTCTGGAAGAATGTGAGTATGTATGTCGATTTTTTTGGGCTTCACTTACATTAAAAAGGATTTTTACACAGAGGACACAGAGAAAAAGTAATCGGATTCCCGCCTTCGCGGGAATGACTTCTCAAAATGCTCTGTGCCGAAAAATTTTCAAGAATAAAAAAGGGGCATAAGCCCCGTTATTAAGATTTTATTTTTGGAGGCGGCTCCATAACTGTGCCGCAATTTTTACAAGTGCGAAGTTCTTTTGAACTATAAAATTCCTCGAGTATCGGCGGAAGCTGAGTTACAATATTTTCCAGCTTGAAAAATTTTTCATAAAGTTTCTCACCGCAATTTTCGCAATACCACTGAAAACCATCCATTTCCTGCGGGTCTCTTTTTCGCTCAATGACCATCCCTATTGTTCCTGCCGGTCTTCTCGGTGAATGCGGAACGCGTGAAGGCACATAAAAAACTTCACCTTCTTTTATCTTTACAAGTCTCGGTTTCCCGTCTTCTATTAAGCCGACTTCGATGTCACCTTCGACCTGATAAAAAAACTCAGGACCTTCCTGAAAATGATAATCTTTTCTTGAGTTCGGACCGCCGACAACCATCACGATGAAGTCACCGTCATAAATGCATTTATTTCCTACAGGCGGTTTAAATAAATGCCTGTTTTCTTCTACCCATTTTTGAAAATTAATCGGTTGTATCATAACTTCTCCTTATCCTCCGTTTTAGTTAACGGAATAAATTTTTGTTTTAAGATTTATTTCCCTTGTTCATATAATCCTGAATCTTTTTTTCTTCCCAATCTGAACCGAACATCTGCGACTTTCCGAATACACCCCACGCCTGGAAAGCAAGTCCGATTCCCCCATCCGAGTGTTACCCAATAAAACCACCAGTTCCCGGGTGAAGTAAGGTAATTAAAAACCACTAAGAATGCATTGATGATTAAATACGTTACTAAATTGATGTAAAAACCCCTTAGAGCTCTGACATGCTTCTGAGCTTCCTGATATTTCGGATTATTCTGGTCCATTTAGATTTTTTGATATATGAAAAATACTAAAAAGAATCGTAATTAAAAGTTCATTGGAAAAGTCAGAGGGCAGAGGTAAAAGGCGAGAGGTAAAAGTTATCTTTTTTTATTATAACTTCTCACCTTTTACATCTTTCCTTTTATAATTATTCATTACTCATTGCTCATTGCTAATTGTTCATTATTAATTGCAATCTCTTTGCATTCTTCCGAGCAAGTTCTGTTCCATTTTACATCGCATTCCTCACAAAATAAAATCTGGACATTGCAGTCTTTGTTAGCACAGTTGTGATATACATCAGTCGGTATCCCGCAGTGATAACATTTGCCAACAGGCACATATTCTTCAACCTGGTTAATGGGAACAGAAATTCTCTCATCGAAGACATAACACTTGCCCTCAAAATGTTTTCCCAGCGCTGTTTTGTCTTTTGAGTATGAGACAATTCCGCCTTCCAGCTGTGATACGTCTTTAAATCCTTCACGCAAAAGCAAAGCTGTGAATTTCTCACATCTTATGCCACCTGTGCAGTAAGCAAGAATTTTTTTATCTTTATATTCCGATAAATTATCTTTTATCCATTGAGGAAACTGCTTGAAGTTTTTTATGCCGTCGGGACGTATTGCATTTTTGAAATGTCCGAGGTCATATTCATAATCATTTCTTGCATCTACAATTAAAACATCTTCCTCTTCAATTATCTTTAAAAACTCGGCAGGTTTTATATGCTTGCCGGTAATTTTGTTCGGATCGATTTCATCTTCAATGTTCAAGGTTACAAGCTCGCTTCTGTGCCGCACAAACATTTTTTTGAAAGCATTTTCCTGAACATTATCAATTTTGAAATCCATATTTTCAAAACGGGGGTCCTGGCGCATTGCATAAATATATGCTTCGGTCTGTTCATAAGTGCCCGACACCGTTCCGTTGATTCCTTCGCTTGCAACAATAATACGCCCCTTCAATCCGGCTGCTTTGCAAAAACGAAGATGCATTTCGGTGAACTTTTCCGGATTTTCAATTTTTACGTATTTATAGTAAAGCAAAACGCGGTATGGAGGTAAAATCTTTTTTGCCATACACGAAAATACCATTTATAGCCCAAGAATTAAATATAATAAAAAAGTGTCAGTATTAATTTTCTTAATTTATAGCTAAATTGCCAAATGCGAAAAATAATACCACTTCTATTTATCTTCATATTTATCAGCAAATTAAATGCCCAAGTCGAACTCACAAATGCAGGTGACAAGGTTTATGATTTCCTGCAGAGAATGCAGGCTGCAGAAATAATCCCTGATTATAATTCATCAAATCTTCCGCTTTCGCGCGGTCAGGTCGCGGATTTTCTGAAAGTCATTGACTCAAAGAAATCACAGCTTTCCACTAACGATAAAAAGATTCTGGATTTTTATCTGATTGAATATAATTATGACATTAACCACAATCTGAAAAAAAATGCTTCGCTCACGAGCGACTTTCACGCTGAGGATATGTTCAGCAATGATAAATATAATCATATTTATACTTATGCTGATTCAAATGCGAGTTTGTTTTTTGACATAACGGGCGGTACTTCGTTCAGAAAATCAAACGGAGATTCGCTCGGAGATAATTCCATTACATTTATGGGGGTTGGTTTCCAAACCCGAGGAACATTATTTAACAGTGTCGGATATTTTTTAAAAGCTGTCAACTACGCAAAGCTTAGTGGTGATTCAGCAGGAAAAATTTTTGCATCACTAACCGATCCTGTTATTTATGCTGACTGGAAATTTAACGAACGTAACGAAAACTATTATACGCCGTTTGAAGGGTATTTAAGATATCAAACTCCGACAAACTGGTTAGCATTGACAGTCGGTAGAACAAATCTTCGTCAGGGTTTCGGTTACATAGATAAATTATTTTTATCGAATAATACTGTTGCTTTTGATTTTTTTAAACTTGATTTGGCATATAAAGCGGTTCAGTATTCTTTTACATACGGGTCGCTTCGAGGTGATTCAGCGGGCATTCCCGACCATCAGCTTGATGCAAAAAATATTTCAACGCATAGATTAAACATAAATTTTTCAAACAGGTTTAAGCTCGGATTTTTTGAGAGTGTCATAATTCCAAACTCTCCTTTCAACTTTACATTCTTTAACCCAATCAGTTTCTTAACTGCAGCTGAGTTAAACAAGGCTTCTCAAGGACGTTCTAATAATGTTAACAATAGTCTGCTCGGATTGGATTTTGAAGTTATTCCCGTGAAAAATATTTCATTTCAGGCATCATTGCTTGTTGATGATTTTAAATGGAGCTCATTGTTCAAATCGGATGACATAACAAATAAATTCGGTTATCAGGCAGGACTTATGTGGAATGACGCTTTTACTTTGAATGGTTTGGTTTTAAAAACAGAATATACAAGATTGAATCCATTTGTTTATACCCATGAACAAAATGAGTCGCAATATACACACTGGAATTTGCCGCTCGGGCATTTGCTTGAGCCAAACTCAGATGAAATTGCTGTAAGATTAGATTATTATTACGACGGCAAAACAAATGCGAATATAACTTACAGACACCAAAGACATGCTGATGGATTAATTGATTCTGCAGGAAATGTTGTCATGAATTACGGCGGCAACATTAACAACGGATTTTATATTGCTTCGAATCAGGTGCAGTTTTTAAACGGCGACCGAATTAATAAAGATTTAATTGAATTTAATTTTAATTACCGTCCGTGGCTGCAATGGGAGTTGAGATTTAAATATGTTTATGCTCTGACAAATAAGCTTTTTTCAAATCAAAAGCTTATAGATAGGTATTTCTTTGTAACGGTGGACTTGTCAATTTAAGAGGTGAAGTCATTCCCACGAAAGTGGGAATCCCAGCCTAAAATAAAAATGATTTTTACTTCCAATACCGGGATCCCCGCCTGCGCGGGGATGACCACAAAATAAAATTCCAAAATTACTCCACCCAATCAACTATAAAAACATTTGTTTCACCGGGCTGGCTGTTATTGCGGTTTGAGGAGAACACAAGCTTCTTGCCGTCAGGTGAAAACATCGGAAAGCCGTCGAACTCATAGTAATATGTTATCCTTTCAAGTCCTGTTCCGTCAACATTAATCATATATATATCAAAATTTCTGCTCATCGGGTCGGCGATATTAGACGCAAAAATAATTCTTTTTCCGTCCGGATGAAAGAACGGAGCAAAGTTTGCTGCGCCATTATCAGTAACACGTGTTTTATTGCTGCCATCGGCATCCATAACATATATGTCAAGCTTTGACGGACGAATCAATCCTTGTTTCAGAAGAGCGCGGTAATCATCAAGTTCTTTTCCTTCTTGTGGGCGTGAAGCACGGTAAACAATTTTTGAACCGTCGGGTGAAAAGAACGCTCCGCCGTCATATCCGGGCTCGTCAGTCAAACGTACAACTCCCGAACCGTCAATGTTCATAGTATAAATATCGATGTCGCCATCTCTTGTCGAAGTGAAAACAATTTTATCTCCCTTTGGAGAAACAGTTGCTTCAGCATCATAACCTTTTACGTCGGTTAGCTTTTGCATGTTGTTTCCGTTTGTATCAACAGAATAAATATCATATGTATCATACAAAGCCCAAACATAGCCTTTTGAAAAATCCGGTCTTGGCGGACAATCATCACCGCCTTCATGAGTTGATGCAAATAAAATCCTGTCACCTCCCGGTAAGAAATATGCGCAAGTTGTTCTGCCTTTGCCGTTACTGACTTGCTTAACATTGCTTCCGTCAATGTTCATCGTAAAAATCTGGTCGCACTGATATCCTCCGCGCGTTGATTGAAAAGAAAATTTATCTCCTTCGAGGGAAAAATATGTTTCGGCATTTTCACCGCCGAATGTAAGCTGCTTTATGTTTGCAAAGTGTTTTTCCTGAGGAAGTATTAATGAAGATAATGAATCTTGCATGGATTTATTACCCTGAGTTGTTCCGGGTTTATCGCAAGCTGTTGAAATACTTGCATAAAGTAAAAAAACAGTAAGAGTAAGTGAAAATGTTTTGAGCATAATGTTAAATTGATTCTTCAAACCTTGTGACGCTGAACACGCCTTCCTGGTTGTTAATTTTATCTATTATTTGATTTAGTTGTTTAAGGTTGTTAATTGTCAAAATAAGAGTTCCCTCAAACATAGAACCCTTTGTATTTATTACGACACTTTTAATGTTTGTGTTCTGGAAATTATGAGAAATAATATTCGTAATATCATTGAGCATTCCCGGTCTGTCCTCACCAATGATTTTAAGTCCGCCTGTGTATTCGCCCATTCCGTTATCGTTCCAGTTGATTTCAAGAATCCTGTCAGGGTCATGCAAAAATAAATTAACAATATTCTTGCAGGATTTTCGGTGGATTTTTATTCCTTCGGTTTTGGAAACGAATCCGAGAACCTCATCGCCCGGTATCGGGTTACAGCATTTTGCAAACTCATATTTCAACCCGCTTATATCATTATTGCTTTTACCATTTCTTAACGCAATTCCGTTTGTTGCAGAACGCGCATCATTTATGAACTTTTCATATACCTGCTGTTCGGTTTTCGATTCAGCTTGCTGTAGTTTTTGTTCTGCAGGTGTAAGCTTATTCTTGTCCGAAATCAAATCAATCATTTCGTTCATCTTATCTTCATTCTGCGCAACTTCAAAATAAAATTCTGCTATGTCTTTATATTTGAGACGGTGCACAAGCTTCAATAATGAATCATCATTAATATGAAGCTTACCTTTTTTTAATTTTTTCTCGAATAATTCTTTTCCTTTGGATGCATTTTCACGACGTTCCGCGTTGAAATATTTTCTTAAATCCGATTTCGCTTTATGGGTAATAACATACTGCTCCCAATCGCGTTTGGGTGTCTGGTTTTTTGAAGTAAGAATCTCAACCTGGTTTCCGCTTCTGAGCTGGGTATTTATCGGCACAATTTTTCCGTCAACTTTTGCTCCGATACATTTCATCCCGATTTCGGTGTGTATCTCAAACGCAAAATCAAGCGCAGTTGTTTTTGAAGGCATTACTTTTAAATCGCCTTTGGGTGTAAAAACATAAATTTCATCCTGATATAAATTGAGCTTGAAACTTTCAAGAAGCTGTTTGGAAGAATCCTCATCACGCCCAACGCTTTCGAAAGTTTCTCTTATCCATCTCATCCACTTTTCGAGATTTTCCTCGTTGATGTTTGCGTGTTCTTTGTATTTCCAGTGTGCGGCAATTCCTTTCTCGGCAATCTCATGCATCTCACGGGTTTTTATCTGTACTTCAACCATCTTCCCCTCTTTGGAAACAAGCGTAGTGTGTATTGATTGATAACCATTTTGCTTAGGCAATGAAACATAATCCTTAAATCTTTCAGGAACAGGAATGTAAATTTCCGAGCAGATACCATATGCAGTGAAACAATCGTTTTTGTTCTTTGTATCGATAATTATGCGGACAGCAAATAAATCATAAATCTCATCGAATGACTTATTTCTCTGCTGAATTTTTTTGTAAATGGAATAAATTGATTTTGCGCGTCCCTGAATTTCGAATTTAAATCCTTCTTTTTCCAGACGTTCGCGAATCGGCTGAATGAATTTTTTTATAAACTTATCACGCTCGCGTTTTTTCTCGCTGAGTTTTTTGGCAATGTCGTCATAAACTTTTCTGTCGAGATATTTAAAGGATAATTCTTCAAGCTCAGTTTTTACGCTGGACAAACCGAACCTGTGAGCAAACGGAGCATATATTTCGATTGTCTCCTGTGCCATTCGGAGCTGCTTCGGGTTTGACAAGAACTCAACTGTTCTTAAATTATGCAAACGGTCAGCAAACTTAATAAGCATCACGCGGATGTCGCTTGTCATTGAAAGCAAAAGCTTCTTATAGGATTCGACCTGCTGAAGCTCATAATTTTCAAATATGCCGTCGATTTTGGTAGCACCATCAACTATCTCGGCAACTTCCTCACCGAATTCTTCTCGAATGTCTTTGATTGTAAATTTCGTATCCTCGACAACATCATGCAGCAATGCCGCCGCAACGGAAATGTCGTCAAGCGGAATTTCTTTTGCAACAATTAATGCAACTTCATATGGATGGGAGAAATATGGCTCGCCTGAAACACGCTTATCAAGCTTGTGTGCTTCAAGAGAAAATTTAAAAGCTTTATTTATAAGGTTTTCGTTTACCTTATGAGTGGGAAGATTATTCTTCGAATAAAATATTAACTCATCAAGCTTTTTTTTATAATACGAACTTAACATTTATCTAAACCTCCAAAAAACTTATATCATCTCATCCTTAACAATGGGATTCCCGCGTGACCCAGAGGGTACCCCGCGGAATGACTTATGAGATGATTATGTGCCGAACATTCTGTCTCCAGCATCACCAAGTCCCGGCATTATGTAACCTTTATCATTCAGTTTTTCATCAAGGGCGCAAACCGTTATAAAAATATTCTCATTCTGTGTTTTTGAGAATGAATTCTTAAATTCTTTTATTCCTTCAGGAGCGGCAATTAACGAAGCAACATACACTTTCTTAATTCCGAGCTCAAAAAGTTTTTTAATCGCATAAATCGCGCTTCCTCCTGTTGCTATCATCGGTTCAAGAACAATAACTTTTATATTCGCCTTTTTAGTATCAATAACAGGAAACCTGAAATAATAGTTTACCGGCTGAAGCGTGTGTTCATTTCTGAAAATTCCGATGTGGCTTACCAATGCATCCGGGTACAAATCTAAAAATCCTTTTTTAAGTCCTAATCCGGCTCTCAATATCGGCATCAAAATAACATCATCTTTTATCTTCACACCCTTGGTTTTTTTTAACGGCGTTTCAATGTTCTCGGTTTCCGTTGCAAGGACATTATATATATCCGATGCCATCAAATACGAAATTTTATCAAGTGCTACGCTGAACTCCTGCTTGCCTGTTGATTTATTTCTTAAAACAGTAAGATATGACTGAACTAACGGGTGTTCGAGGATTTTTAGTTTTGCCATTTAAAATTATTTAATTAAGCAGTTCTACTTTAAAGCCCGTCTTTATTGTCTGAACGGACTTTGCAGACTGACCGCCCGCTGCCATTTTTATGCTTATGTCAATTGCAAGATTTGTTTCTTTATTAACTATACATCCGCGTGTGAGATTCAATACAACTTTTCCGGTTCCGGTAGTTTTTGAATCCTCCACGGTTGCAGTCAAATCTTTTTCTTTAACCTGTTTCTCAATAAATTCATTATCGAGTGTTGCGTCAATTGTTACAAGCGTCTTTCCGTTTTCGGTTTTTACATCCGACAACTTATAGTTTAAAATTTTCTTAACCGGGAAAATTAAAAGCTGGTCGCTGTCTGTTATCATCCACGAAGAGTCTTTTGCGATTGCGTTTTCAGGAAACTTCTGAAAAGAATTCTGAAGCAAATCTTTAAAGTAAGTAGTGTTCAATGTCTGCTTAACAACTTCTTTTTCTTTGTCGGTCAATGTATCACCATAGGCTTTATAAATCGCATCATGAACGTTTTCAAGTTCATATGCTTCAAGAATCTCGCCTCTTGATGAAACTCTCATCTTGAAAGGATTATTTATTAAAGCATTGAATTCAACAAAGTCAGGTTTGGAATAAACCGAATCTTTTATGTTAGAACTGTAGTTTTGAGAAACTGATGTATCACCTGAAGATATTTTTGCGCTCACAAGAATACTATCAAATGTAACTTTATAAGTTATCACCCCGGACTCATTAACTTCATTCACTTGCTCGGAATAAAATATTGTAATGTTCTGGTCGTTTGTTAAATCTTTTCCACCTGTGTTCGGACTGTTTTCTTTAACATTGGTAGAGTTTGTGATTTTATATTTTAAAACGTCATCCTTCTTTGGATTATACTTTAGCATCACCTTGTCACCGACCATAACACTGGTGGTATCGTTTCCACTTTGGCTTCCGGGTTCATCTTTTTTAGTGCACGATGAAATTACAAACATAAAAATTATTGCGGGAATTAATAATAAAAAGCTTTTTTTATTTGACATTATGGAATCGCTCCGTTTATTGATAATTTAATAAAATACTTTTTTTGAATGCTATATTAAACATACTAAATTAGTGGTGAACAGCTTAAAAATGCAAAAATACTTAAAAACTAACGTTTTTTATGCTTCTAATTCAGCATCATTTATTGAACTCAGCCACTTATAAGGATGTTCAATTGCAGTTTTTACTGTTGCTTCCTCAAATGGTGATTTAAGTTTTGCAATTTTTATGAGCTCCGTGAAATTATATCTGCCGCCTTCCTTGCAAAGTCCGAGATAATCTTCCCAAGCTGTTTTTTTATTATCGACTGATTTCTTCCAGAACTGTAATGCGCAGATTTCGGCAAGACAATAATCTATATAATAAAACGGCAGTCTGTAAATATGCGGCTGGCTTTGCCAGAAGCCGCCGTTTTTCAAAAATTCAATGTCGTCATAATCTCTGAATGAAAGATATTTTTTCTCGATTGCACTCCAGGCTTTTTTTCTTTCTTCGGGAGTTGCATCGGGATTTTCATAAACAAAATGCTGGAACTCATCAACCGAAACACCGTAAGGAATAAACTTCAATGCTCTTTCAAGATGTGCATATTTAAATTTATCGGTCTGTTCCTCAAAAAATAAATTCATCCAGTCCCATGTCAAAAATTCCATGCTCATTGAATGAATCTCACATGCTTCCATTGTCGGCGTTCTGTATTCCGGAATGTCGAAATCACGCGAACAAAATCCCTGAAACGCATGACCTGCTTCATGAGTGAGAACACGAATGTCATCTGATGTTCCGTTCATGTTTGAAAAAATGAACGGTGATTTATAATCTGCAATAAAAGTGCAGTAACCGCCGGGAGCTTTACCTGCTTTGTTATATAAATCCGTCAGCTCGCCTTCCATCATGTAATTCATAAACTCACCTGTTTCGTGTGAAAGTTCATTATACATTTTCCCGGCGCGTTCCATTATCCACTCAGGATTACCTTTGGGTTCAGCATTGCCTGTATTGAAATCTATATCATTATCATAAAAATATAATTTATCGAGACCAAGACGTTTTCTTTGCTTCTCTTTTAATTCAAGCACAACAGGCACAAGATGCTTGCGTATATGTTCTCTAAAATCAGCAACATGAGTATGATTATAATCCGTTCTACGCATGCGTGCATAGCCAAGCTCGACAAAGTTTTTAAATCCAAGTTTTTTTGCAATTGTTGTGCGGACTTTTACAAGCTCATCGAATATCCTGTCAAATTCTTTTGAGTTATCCTCAAAAAATTTCCATTTAGCTGTTGTCGCTTCTTTGCGAAGATTTCTATCGGTTGACATAATAAGCGGCGAGAGTCCAGCAATGTTATATGTCTGTCCTTTAAAATTAATTTCAGCAGATGACATTAACTTTACATACTGCGTTACAAGATGATTTTCTTTTTTCAAGTCTTCAATAATAGAGTCATTGAATGTCGAAATGATTTTATCGGCAACATTAAACAAATGCGAACCGAGTTTTTTCTCAAGCTCAGTCCGGTGTTTAGTATTAACAAGTGCTTTATAATATTTGCTCATCAGACCGTCAATTGTCGGCTTCGCATCATCAAAAAAATTATGCTCTTCTTCGTTCTTCGGATCTCGGGTATTACCTGTATACTTAATGTTTGAAATTGTTCTTGCGGTTTCGTAATGATTTCGCAAAGTATTTATTTTTGAAATTGCTTCCAGTGCAGATTCAACCGAATGTGCATTATTCAAATCATTGACATATGATTCAAAATTTTTTGAAACTGAATCAAGATCAGGTCGCTTGTAAACATATTCTGAAAATTTCATATGACTTATTTTCTGCGAAGTAAATTTTAGGCTTCGCGATTGGGATTCCTGCCTTCGCAGGAATGACTTTAAAGTGTAAACACACTCCGTTTTCGACTTCGTCGAATCCACCCCCTTCAAGAGGGGATTTATAGAAATTATTAATTACTCATTACACATTACTAATTATTAATTGTCAGAGCTTTCCGCTTGCGGCTTTTCCTCTTTGCGTGTGTCTCGTCTGCGAGGAAAGAATTGCTTTCCTTAAGCGTATTGATTTTGGCGTTACTTCAACAAGCTCATCATCTTTTATAAATTCAATCGCACGTTCGAGAGTCATAGGAACAACGGGAGTTAAAATAATACTGTCGTCTTTTCCTGATGCGCGCATGTTAGTTAATTTTTTTCCTTTTGTAGCATTAACATCGAGGTCATTATCACGGTTATGTTCACCAACTATCATCCCTTCGTAAACAATGTCATTAGGATTTACGAATAACGTTCCTCTGGGTTCAAGGTTAAACAATGCATATGACAATGCCTCACCTGCTCTATCCGATACCAAAGAACCCGTTAAACGTGTCGGGAAATCGCCACGGTATTCTTCATAACCTTGCAGATAGGAATTCATTATTCCGGTTCCTTTTGTGTCGGTTAAAAATTCGTTTCTATAACCAATTAATGAACGCGATGGAATGCTGAATTCGATTCGCACTCTGCCTGTTCCGTGATTAACAAGATTAATCATTCTCCCTTTTTTCTTCGAAAGCTTTTCGGAAATTATTCCGACAAATTCTTCTTCCGTATCAATAAACAAATGTTCAATCGGTTCAAGATTTTTCCCGTCTTTCTTTTTAAAAATAACCTGCGGTCTTCCGACGCTAAGCTCATATCCTTCACGGCGCATTGTCTCAATAAGAATTGCAAGCTGAAACTCACCGCGTCCTTTTACAATAAAGCTTTCTCTGTCAGGTGAATCTTCGACCTTCAATGCAACGTTTCTCAGTGTTTCCTTAAACAATCTTTCACGGATTTTGTTTGACTGAACATGCTTTCCTTCTCTTCCCGAGACAGGCGAAGTATTAATGGAAAACAGCATCGAGATAACCGGTTCATCAACCATAATTCTCTTTAACGGCTTTGGATTATCCTTATTACATATAGTATCACCAATGTGTACATCTTCTATTCCCGATAAAATTGCTATATCACCGGGAAAAACTTCCGGAGATTCTTTATAAGTCAATCCTTCATAAACCTGAATTTTAGAAACTTTGAGCGGAAGAGCTTTGCCGTCTTCGTTTATGCAGACAAGCTCAGCGTTTTGTTTAATTGAGCCATTAATAACTTTTCCGATTGCGAGACGACCGAGATAATCTGAGTAATTCAAGTCAGCTACAATCATCTGGAATGGTTCATCTGCATCATACTTTGGAGCAGGAATTTCAGTTATAATAGTATCAAATAAAACAGATAGGTCACTTCCTTTTTCTTCAAGTGTTTTCTGAGCAATACCTTCTCTTCCGATTGCATATAAAACAGGAAACTCAATTTGCTGTTCCGTTGCATCAAGGTCGATGAACAAATCATAAACTTCGTTCAGCACTTCCTGAGGACGCGCATCTTTTCTATCAATTTTATTTACTATAACAATAACAGGCAATCTGTTTTCAAGAGCTTTCTTTAGCACAAATCTTGTCTGCGGCAGCGGACCTTCTGAGGCATCGACAAGAAGTATAACACCATCCACCATCATTAAGGCACGTTCAACTTCACCTCCAAAATCTGCGTGACCCGGAGTATCGAGAATATTTATTTTTATATCTTTCCAGAATATGGAACAGTTTTTTGCAGCAATGGTAATTCCGCGTTCTCGCTCAAGATCCATAGAGTCCATGACTCTTTCTTCGACTTCCTGATTTTCGCGGAAAAGTCCCGACTGCCTAAACATATGGTCAACCAATGTTGTCTTACCGTGGTCAACGTGCGCAATAATCGCAATGTTTCTGATTTTTTCGTTTCGTGATTTGTTCATTAAATTATTTTTATTAAAAATTACAATACCACAGAGAGCACATATAAAAAAACAAAAGGAAGTCATTCCCGCGAAAGCGGGAATCCCATTCCTTTTGCAAAACACAACCCGTCTCCAACTTTGTCGGAGCCACCCCTCTCAAGAGGGGAATTTATTTTTAAAATCTTGAGTCGTCGGTTTTATCTAACCATGTTTTTACTTCTGCAACGACTTCTTTAACGGTATCTTTTTCAAATGGTGATTTCAGTCCTGCCATTTTCAGTAATGTAGTGAATGATTTGCTTCCGCCTTCTTTACAGAGGTAAATATATTTTTCAAGAGCTCGGTCTTTATCGGCATTTGAAAGCTTCCAGAACTGGAATGCACAGATTTGAGCAAGAGCATAGTCGATATAATAAAACGGCATTTCATAAATATGTCCCTGTCTCTGCCATCTTCCGCCCTGTTCGAGATATTCATTGTCCGCATAATCAAGATGAGGCATATAAATTTTTTCAAGCTCTCTCCATGCTTTGTTTCTTTCAGCCGGTGTCATGTTAGGGTTATCATAAACAACATGCTGGAACTCATCGACAAGAACAAGATAAGGAATGATTAGAATTGCTCCATTCAAATGTGAAAACTTAAACTTTTCAGTATCCCCGTTGAAGAATAATTTCATGTGATCCCATGTCAAAAATTCCATGCTCATAGAATGTATTTCGGCGGTTTCAAAAGTCGGCTCCATGTATTCTTTCACTTTAAAGTCGCGGCTTGAGTATGCCTGAAAAGCGTGCCCTGCTTCGTGAGTAAGAACGGTTATATCACCTTCGGTTCCGTTCATGTTAGCAAAAATGAACGGGCTTTTATATTTTCCGATGAATTCGCAATAGCCCATATCTGCTTTACCTTTACGGCTATAAACATCCATAAGCTCATTGTTAATCATGAAATTAAAAAACGTTCCTGTCTCAGGTGATAAGTCATTATACATTTCTTTTCCCTGCTCAATAATCCACTCAGGTGTTCCTTTTGGCGATGGATTGCCCGACTTGAACTGAAGGAATGTATCAAAATATAAAAGTTTATCAATGCCAAGACGTTTTGTTTGTCTTTTGCGAAGCTCCGTTGCAAGCGGAACGATATACTCACGAACCTGCTTTCTGAAATTTGCTACCATGGGAGCATCATAATCAATTCTTTTCATTCTGGCGTAGCCAAGCGGAATATAATTTTTATATCCCACTTTAACCGCCATCTGCGTTCTTACTTTTACAAGGTCATCATATACTTTATCAAATTCTTCTTTTCTGCTTTTAAAATATCCCCAATATGCTTCGAAAGCTTTTTTTCTTTTCTCGCGGTCAGGAGATTCCATGTGCGGCTCAAGGTCCATGAGAGTTTTTTCTTCACCGTCGAACATAATCTTTGCAGAAGCTTTCAACTTCAAGTATTGGCTTGCGAGATGGTTTTCTTTCTTCAGGTCTTCGATTATTGCAGGGTCAAAAGTTTTTAATGTAATTTCTGCAATGTCGAACAAATGTCTTCCGAGATGATTTTCAAGAGCTGTTCTGAACTTGGAATTTACAAGAGCATCATAGTATTTGCTCACAAGATTTTGATACAACGGTGTATTATTATCAAAGTATTCCTGTTCTTCTTCAAATTTTTTGTTGTTGGTATCAATTGAGTAATTAATGAATGCAAGAACTTTGTTGGAATCAAATTCAGTTCTTAGTTCATTAATTTTATTGATTGCTTTCAACTGAACATCGGCGGCTTCTGCATTAAGAAATTCATCGAGGACTTTATTAAATGATGATTCAAATTCCGGCATGTCAATGCGGGAATAGGTCATTTCAGAAAATTTCATTAAAACTCCTTTGGTTTAGGTAAATGGGTTTAAAAAGACAAACTATAAAATACCGATTTTTTAGCTGTTTTTAAAGGGGAAAGGATATACAATTAACAATTAATAATGTGTAATTAATAATAAAAACTCCGCTGAATTTGTATAAATTCGTGAAATCAGTGGGAGATTTTGAGCTAAAAACTTCTTTTTTGATATGAGCGGTTGCGTCCTTCTTCGGTGAGTTTTTTCCACTGCTTCTTCTGTGCGAGACGAAGTTTTGTGTCTTGTTTCATTTCATTGTAACGAATTTCATTGAGAAGCTTTTTGTAGCTTTTGAAACGCTCAGGAGTTAGTGTTTCATTCTCGAGTGCTTCAATAATAGCACACCCCGGTTCGTTAGTATGAGTACAGTTTGAAAATTTACAGTTCAGGATTAATTGGTCAATGTCTTCGAATGAAGACTCAAGTCCTTCGGCTCCGCTCCACATCAGCATTGTTCTCATTCCCGGAGTATCCATAATGATTCCGCCGTTAGGCAAAAGCGAAAGCTCGCGGTGAGTTGTTGTGTGCTGACCTTTGTCTTTATAATCAGTGATTTCGGTTACTTTCATCTTATCTTCACCAAGCAAAGCATTTATCAAAGAAGATTTTCCAACACCTGATGAGCCTGCAAGTGAAATTGTTTGATTGCCTTCGAAATATTTATAAAGCTCGTCGATGTTTTCTCTTGTAAAACAGCTTACAGCATGCACAGGCGTTCCACCTGCAAGAGCATTAGCTTCATTTACGTAATATTCTTTTTCTTCATCGGTTGCTAAATCGGATTTGCTCAATATAATAACCGGCTTCAAATCATTTTCCCAAGCCATCGTTAAGTAACGTTCGATTCTTCGCTTGTTAAAATCTTTATTCATCGATGAGACAATAAAAACATAATCTATGTTCGATGCAATAATCTGCTCGTCGGTTCTTTCGCCGGGAGTAAGTCGCGAAAACTTCGATTTGCGCGGGACAATTTCTTCAATTATCGCTTTACCTTCAGCATAAGGTTTTACCAGCACCCAGTCGCCCACAACAGGAAAGCTTATCGTATCATCAGCCGATTGTACGGCTGTTGATTCTATACGGAATCGAAGTTTGCCCGACATCTCACCGGTAAGCTCACCTGCCTCTGAAAAAAGGACGTACTGATTCTTATGCTGTATCGCAATACGCACAAGCAGAAGTTCTTCTTTATTATTAATGTCTAACGAATTTAACTGTGCCTGAAAATAATCATTCCAGCCAAGTTGTTGTAATGTGATTTTTTTAATCAATAATATTTGTTTTAAATCTGAAGTCATTCCCGCGCAGGCGGGAATCCCATTCTGGTAAAAATTGGGATATCTTACTATGCTTCGCGTACTGGGATCCCCGTTTTCACGGGGATGACTTCCATTTTTTATCTTTTTTTTTATTTCGATAAATCCGGCTTCACTGTAAAATCAGGATTGAAAGGTGGATTCATTTTTATTTCTTCAAGTACTACTTCAATTGCTTTATCAAGCTGTGCATCGATTCCTTTCACAAAATCCTGCGGTTTATTATCAACAGGAATATCAGGGTCTGTTCCGTAATTCTCGACTCCCCATTTAGCATCTTTAAACCAGGTTGAAAATTCCGGCTGGGTTGTCAGTGTTCCATCTGCAAGCGCAAAACGAGGCCAGATACCGATTACGCCGCCCCATGTTCTTTTTCCGATAAGCTTTCCAAGTCCCATAAGCTTAAACGCATGCGAAACAATATCACCGTCGGAGCCGGCATATTCATCCGTCAACATCACCATAGAACCTTTAACTGATTCAATGGGATAAGGATAGCTTCCAAACCATCTTGCAACATCCGCACCGATTCTTTTACGTGCAAGTTTCTCAAGAAGCAATTGAGAAACGTGACCGCCGCCGTTGTGACGAACGTCAACAACCAATCCATCGTAATCAAGCTCGGTCAAAAAGTGTCTGTGGAACTCTGCAAAACCATTGGCACCCATGTCGGGAATATGTATATATCCGACTTTGCCTTTTGTTTGTTTGTGAACGTATTCCTTATTGAATGCAACCCAATCACGATAACGTAAATACAAATCGCTCGAAATGGTTTTAACATTCACATATCTTCCGTTTCGTCCGCTTCCGTCAGAAACTTTCAAACGAACTTCCTTGCCGTTATAATGCAATAACAATTTATTCGGCTCGTTATTTTTTGTTACTTTAAACCCGTTCACTTCGCGAATCAAATCACCAACTTTCACGTTCACTCCCGGAGCTTTCAACGGAGAAACAACCTGGTCATCCCAAGTATCACCCGAATATATATTCGTGATTTTATATGCATCTGTATTTTTATCATATTCATAATCAACTCCAAGCTTGCCGATGTTATAAACAGGCCAAGGTCTGTAATCACCGCCCATCTCATAAGCATGAGAAGTTCCAAGCTCACCCTGCATTTCCCACATCAAGTCTGAGAATTCTGCTCTTGATGAAACTCTGTCAACAAGCGGATAATACTCATCAAAAACTTTTTGCCAATCTATGTTCGACATTGACTCAACCCAATAAAACTCACGCTGCAGTCTCCAACCCTCTCTGAACATCTGACGCCATTCATCACGCTGGTTTATCTGCACACGGACTCTCGATAAATCAAGCCATCCGTTCTTACGTGCGGGTTTTCCGTTTTCTTTTATATGCTCAAGCTCTTCGCTTGCAGTTTTTAAAACTCGAAGCTTATTACCGACACGGATAATTATTGCAGTATTATCAGATGAAATTTTAAATTCCGAAACTCCGCCGAGAAGTTTTTTCTCTGCCTGATCGACTAAATCATAATATTTTAATTCACCGTCTGCAGGAGGATTCAAACCATGATTGTTGTTTGAAAATCTCGCACCTTCAGGTTCAAATTTTGTATAAAATATTTTATCACTTGTCGAACCGATATTTTTATAAATTGCTTCCTCACTCGGAACAGGAATCATTCTGTCTGCAATGCCATTGAAATCAATTCTGATTTCATTTGATTTTGGTTTAGCTTTTTCGTCTTTGTTGTCTTTATTATCAACAGGTTTTTTATGCATGTCATCGTCAAATCCTTTTGGAGCAGGACTGAACGGCGATGTATTATCTCTCTGCAATACAACACAGAAAGGTTTTGTTGCTTTCGGAAATCCCAAATCAAAATGAATCATGTCATAAATCGGATTCAAGATTCTTGCTGAAAGCAGATACATATATTTTCCTGTCGGGTCAAAAGACGGTTCAAAATCATTCAGCAACGGTGAAGTTGCGTTGTATGATTTACCTTCAGGAACAGAAAATATTTTTATAATCTTTGTTCGCAAATCAATCCTTACCGAATAAGCAAGATATCTGCTGTCAGGCGACCAGTTAAACCCGGTTACGTTGCCGAACGTGTCTCTATCGACCGCAGTCTTTGATTTGTTTTGCAAATCAACAATGAAAATTTCATTGCGATGATTAATAACAGCGATTTTATTTCCATCAGGAGAGACTTTCATATCATAAGGAAAACCAATCTCAACATTGTTCAAGCGTGTAACTTTTTCAGGATTGTTCAGATTAAAAACATTAACTCTGTATTCACCTGTTTCATCACTCATCAATGCAATGGTATTGTCCTTATCAATCCATCTTGCAAGACGGAATCTGCATCCGTTAGCATTTGGCAATTGTACTGCAGGACCTTCCCAATTTCCGAACGCAAAAACTTTTCCGCGTGTCGTGATTGTCATTCTGCTTGCATCTTTTGAAATATCATAATCTTCCAAGTATCTTTCGGCATCAATGAATTTTCTCATTGTCTGCGTAGAAGCGCTTCTGTATTCAAAATTCAGCTTTCTGCTTCTGTTTGTTTTTAGATTCAGCTCATACAAATCTGCGCCGCAGTGATAAACAATTCTGTTTCCATCAGTGAAGGCATTTCTTGCATAGAAAAAATTATGGCGTGTATGTTTTTTTATGTCGCTGCCTGATACATCTGCTGAATAAATATTTGCTATTCTTTCGTGGTCAGAAATAAAATAAATTCTCTTTCCCACAACCATCGGACAAGCAAAGTTTCCTTTCAAATCCAAAAATTTTTCGTAGTTGCCGCGATTGTTTTTGTCAATCCATAGTTCGCCTGCTGTTCCGCCGCGGTATCTCTTCCATCTTGCAGGATCGAGAGTATTTCTGCCGAGAACTGTAAACCCGTTTCCAAAACTTATGTCGGTTGCAACTCCATATTTAATTAATTTAGTTAAAGCTTTCGTCTTAACGTTTAACGAATACAAAAAATAATAACCGCCGTGAGGAGACTGCGCATCGGTTCTGAAAATTATTTCATCACCTCTCCATTTCACTGTTGCTGTATTGCCGCCAAGATATGTTAATCTTTCAATCTCTCCGCCTTCAGCGCTAACGAGATAAACTTCCATCTGCCCTTCTTCCTTGGCAGTGAATGCAATCCACTTTCCATCTTGTGAAAATTTCGGATGCGCAACATTGCTAAGATTAGATGTTAATCTTCTCGGAATTGATTTTTCATCTTCTAACAGCCATAAGTCATCATCAGCTACAAATGCAATCTTGTTTTTGTTAACCGTAGGAAATCTGAAATACCCTTTTGAATTTGCCATTACATTATTAGAGTTTGGTTTTTTATATTTTTAATTTTTTAACATTTCTTCAAATGGAAGTCATTCCCGCGAAAGCGGGAATCCCCTTCCGAGAACACACCCCGTCTCCAACTTCGTTGGAGCCACCCCTCTCAAGAGGGGATTTTATTATTTCACAACATTATTCATTACACATTACTAATTGCACATTGTACATTGTTAATTACTCATCACTAACTGCTCATTGTCGAGCATTTCTTTTTCTCTTTGCTCGCGAAGCTGTCTTGTGTAAAGCGAGTAATACTGTCCTTTCTTAATCATAAGCTCACGGTGGCTTCCGTCTTCGATAATTTTTCCTTTGCGGACAACCATAATTCTGTCACAATTCTTAATGGTAGAAAGACGGTGTGCAATTATAACGGAAGTTCTTCCGCGAATTATCTCGTTAATTCCCTGCTGGATTTTGGCTTCGGTCAGTGTATCAATCGAAGAAGTTGCTTCATCCATAATGAAAATTGCAGGGTTAGCAAGTACCGCTCTTGCGAAAGATATTAATTGCTTTTCCCCCATTGAAAGCTTTTCGCCGCCTTCGCCGACCTCTTCGTCAAGTCTCTCAATATATTCATCTATTCCGATAAATTTAAGTGCATCTATTATATCCTGGTCAGTCGCATTTTCATTGCCATAGCGTATATTCTCACGGATTGTCCCCGAAAACAAATGCGGAGTTTGCAAAACAATACCAAGCTGGCTTCTGAGAGACTGAATCGTCTTATTCATATAATCCTGACCATCAATTTTTACTTTCCCGCCGACAGGTTCATAAAATCTCGAGATAAGATTTATGATTGTCGATTTACCGCCACCCGTTTCACCAACAAGTGCAATCGATTGTCCCGCTTTGATTTTTAAATTCATATCAGCAATAACCGGCTTGTCTTCTTCATAGCTGAACGAAACGTTTTCAAATTCGATTTCACCCCTGATTCTTTCAAAGCTGTCAGATTTATCAAGGTCTTTTACTTTCACGTCCATATCAACAAGTGAAAAAATTCTTTCACCTGCTGACATACATCCCTGCGCATGTGCATAGAATCTCGATATGTCAAGTACCGGCTCGAAAATCAAAGTCGCATATCCGAAAAATGCTGCAAGTGTTCCAAGCGTGATTTCAGGAGGCAGACCAATAGTCATCTGACCGCCAACATAAATCACAATTGCTGCACCTATAGAACCGCCGAAAATGATGAGCGGAGTATAAAGCGCCGTGTAATACTCGGACCTAAATGAAGATAAACGCATTTTTTCGCTCAGTGTTTCAAATTTTCCGCTCGCGCGGTCTTCCTGAACCATCGATTTATTGACTTCTATCCCGTTAATGTTTTCGTTAAAGCTTGCAGTAATTTCCGAATTATACTTTCTTGACTCACGGGAATATTTCAGAATTAATTTTCTTATTCTTCCCGAAAGCAAGAACAAAACAGGAATAACTGCAATTACAATCAACGCAAGCTTCCAGTTGTAAATGAACATCACAATCGAACAGAATACAATCATGCCGAATCCCCAAACTGCTTCAATGAAGTTCCATGAAATAAGCTCCGTTACTTTATGCGAGTCCGAAGTAATTCGTGACATCAGCCAGCCGACAGCAGAAGTATCATAAAAGGAAAACGATAGCTGCTGAAGTTTTTTAAACAAATCCTGCCGAATGTCGAACATAACAAACTCCTGTATTCTTCCTGCGCAAAAAATAAAAACATAAACACTGCATGCAACAAAACATCCGAGTGCGAAATAAATCCATACGTATTTCCATAAAGGAGAATAATCGTTTGTCTGCTGTGTTACAAGCGGAACTATCGCATTATCTATCAGATTCATCCAGACAACCGGCAGCAGCGCTTCGGCTGCCGCGGTCGTGAGAACAAAAACTATAAACAACGTCAGAAATTTTTTATATTTTCTGGTGTAAGAGAACAATCTTTTTAAGAAAGGAAAGATTGACCCTTTCGCCTGAAAATGTTCTTCTCTTAAGTTTGTCATAATTTTAAAATTTTTTCTTTATCAGAAATATTAGTTTAATAAAGAAGTTAATGATTTATCTTTTTCATCTTTATTCGGTTCAAGTTCCTGTGTTTCTTTTTCAATTTCTTCTTCAATCGATACCTGTATGTCATAAATCTTTTTATAAAATCCTTCGTTCTTAATCAAATCATTGTGAGTTCCTGACTCAACAATTTTTCCCTTATCAAGAACTATAATTCTGTCGCAATCCTGAACCGAAGCAATTCTGTGAGCAATTACAAAAGTTGTTTTTCCTTTTGCAAGAGTTCTCAATGCTTTCTGAATCTCAAATTCAGTTTCTGTATCAACCGCAGAAGTCGAGTCATCGAGAACAAGAATATCGGGATTCATCAACAACGTTCTTGCAATGGAAACCCTTTGCTTTTGTCCGCCCGAAAGTGTCACACCTTTCTCACCGACAATCGTTTCATAAGAATGCGGAAACACCTCAGTGATTATATCGTGTATCTGCGCCGCTTTTGCCGCATCAATAACCTCATCTATGTGAGAGTTCTGATTTCCGTAAGCAATATTATCTTTTATAGTTGTTGAAAACAAAAAAGATTTTTGCAGAACTACACCGATATGACTTCTCAAAAATTCTTTTGAGAACGAGTTCAGTTTCTTGCCGTCAAGGAGGATTTCACCTTTTTGCGGTTCAAAAAATCTCATCAGCAAAGAAATGATTGTCGATTTTCCTGCTCCTGTCGGACCAAGCAGAGCAATTTTTTCGCCCGGCTTAATCTTAAAGCTGACATCATTTAAAATATGCTGGTCATGCTCATCATCATACTTGAACGTAACGTTTTTAAATTCAATCTCTCCTTCAAGCTTTGTTTTTTCATGCTCTGAACCTGAGTAATCCTCGGTCTCAGTATCGAGTATCGAAAAAATTCTGTTGATCGCAACCGTTGTCATACCCATCTCACTCACGATTTGTCCAATTCTTCTCAAAGGCCAGATAACGAAAGTCGCATAAGAATAAAATGCAACATATTCTCCGACTGTTATCTGGTTGTTCAATACAAAATATCCGCCTGCAAGCAATGCAATTGCCATCTGAGTATAAACAATGAAATCAGAGAACGGCCAGAAATAAGCATGAAGCTTCAACAGCTTCAATCCCCATGCGCGTTTAACTTCATTTTGCGCCGTGAACTTTTTTATCTCGTAATCTTCCTTCGCAAATGCTTTTACAACTCTGATGCCCGACAAATTTTCCTGAACCATAATCGAAAGCTTATCCTGTTCAGCTTCATGCTTTGTCCATATCTCACTTTCTTTCTTATAAAAGAAAATACATCCGATTAAAATTACCGGAACAAGAGAGATTGTTATGAACGCATAAGTAACATCAATCGTCAACATCATCGTAAACGCTCCGAAGAAAATTGCAGTCATCCTCAAAGTTTCAATCACCTGATGAGTCGAAAATTTTCTAATCGTCTCAACGTCTCCCGTGCATCGCTGAATCAGCTCGCCCGTCGGTGTCTTCGAGTGGTACGCGAGCGGAACCGCCTGCAGGTGGGAGAACAGCCTGTCGCGGAGCTTCTTTATCGCCTTCTCGGTCGAGTAAGTCGAAAGCGAGCTTGCGGATACCGAAAACAAACCTCTGAACAGTGAAATAACAAGAAACATTGCTCCGAGATAAATCAGAACTGTTCCGACGTTATCGTTGTTCAGCTCAGGCAGCCAGCTATAAAATTCCTGAGCGATTGCATCGTTGTTTTCCATTTGCTTCACCGAAGTGTCCTGAGTATATGCAACGATTTTATCAACCGTTATCTGCAGAACTTTCGGCTCAAGCATTCTCACCGTCATTGCACAGATAAGAAAAATACCTGCTATTACATAATAGTATTTCCACTTATCTAAAATCCTGAAAAGTTTTTTTAGATTATTCATATGATTTAAACCTCCGAACTGATTGAGCTGCAATCAAATTCAAAGAATAAAATTATTTAATTAGAAAAATTTGGTAGGACAGACATTCCTGTCTGTCCCGACAGGCAAGAATGCCTGTCGTACCCAACAAAATTGCTATTCATTATAAAAACGTATTACTGCAAAAAAAAACCGCGAACACTTTTGGTATCCGCGGTTTCTTGAAAACTCTTTTATTTGATTGCTTTTACGTCTTTAGCATTCGGAAGTAATGTGAGGTTTCTTTAAACCACGGATTTCCCACCACCGGAGATTCGATGGCTTGTCCCATAAAGCATATATCATATGCTGCGATATGTGTTCTTAATTTTATCATCTATTGTTTACGACGAGTCTAGTTATTTAAGACTTTGAAACATTATTTAGTATATGGTTTAAAGATTAACAAAAATAGTCATTCTAAAAAAAAATGTCAATCGTTTGATTGACATTTTTTTATTAAGTTTTGATTTCTAACAGGAATTGAAAGAAAAAAATTTAGACTGGGATTCCCGCCTTCGCGGGAATGACTTCTTTTTCTAATTTATTTTCCCATCGCTTTTCTGATTGCGGCTTCGATGTTGAGCTTGCCGTAGCCCCAGTCTGAGTTCGGAACTGTTCCCGTAAACTTATCGCTTGATGCCGACGAAAGAAGCATCTGTCTTATCTGCGAGTGTGTCAATGTAGGGTCATATTGAAGCATAAGCACAGCTGCGCCTACAACATGCGGAGCAGCAGAGCTCGTTCCGCTGAAAATCTGCGTTGCAAAATCGGGAGCAGTTGAGAATGTCGTATGACCCGGAGCGGTTATGTCTTCGCCCATCTTTCCCGTTATATTATAACCGCGTCCGCCATAATAACACAAGTCACCAATAACATCCTGCGGATAAAAAGGATAGTTCACTGTATATGCCGCAACTGCAATCACACTGTCACCTGTGCAGGGAAATGTAACCGTTCCTTCATCAGTGACGTGAGATTTCCAGTGGGTTGTTCCCGACCATGACTGTGAAACGTCGCCCGTGAATCCCCACAGCACAACATTTTGCTGAGATGTTGCGGTTATGTTCCAGTCGCCGCCGACGTTTCCCGAATCTTTCTCTGAAAAACCGAACCGCATCATCACCGTGTTTCTCGAAGAAACATCTCTCGAATAAAAAATATTATATTTCCCTAATGTAAAAAATCCCGAACCGTCTGAGATAACCTGTGTCTTCATTTTCTCCGGAGTTTCAATCACAAAAGAAATTTTATTTGAAGGTTCAGTCCATAAAAATGAAGTAAATATTCCGTCGTTAATTTTTCCTTCTGATTTTCTCGGGGCTGAAATTTCATAAGTTTCTGATTCTCCTGCTGAAAGCGTATCCTTCATTAGTTCTTTTGCGCCTGCAAGGTTTCCGCCGCCGCCGATTACCGTTATTCCGTTTCGCGCCATTTCATCCATCATCAATTCTTCTTCGGTTGAGCCGTCCATAAACTGCCATTGCCACTCACCGTCTTCTATTAATAATATGTTCGGATTTTCTCCTTTGATGAACTCGAGATACTCGGGAAATTCCGTAACATAAGGAGGTGTATATTTATAATCAATGTTCGCCATTACGAGTTCTGCATCGGGAGCAATCCCGTGAATTCTCTGGACACCATAATGTCCGCCGAGAACCAATCCCATAACTCCGGTCCCGTGTTGAATTGTATCGGGTTCGGTATGAATCAAATCAACTCCGCGTCTTCGCACTGTTCCGTTTTTCTCACGGACTGAACGAACTTTGGAAGTCTTTAGCGCTACAATCTTTTCACCTATGGATAACGTATTATTTTTATCTGCATCGATTGTTATTAAAAGCTGCTCACCATAAGTCGGGTCTTGCTCTGTGAATCCCTCTTTCAAGCCATAGTTTCTGTTCTTATCATTGTTAGCATCTACATATAAAAAATCCCAGTCTGCCTGATAGCTCGGTGACTTAGCTCCGAGCAATCCATATGTTCCGTCAGCAATAAACAAAACACCAATCTTTTCATTTGCATCTGCCTGACCGTTTTTATTTAAATCAACTGCATCAACCCACGGAGTAAATTTTTTATTTCCATCAACATCAATCCAGTCGAACTCACCGCCATCGGCAAAAAAGAAATAAGGATGAAATACATCAATACCCGAATCCATATCTGCAACCACCACTCCTTTTCCTGTCAACAAATTTCCATCTTTGTCATAAAACTTTTCTTTCAGTTTGGTTGTGATATCCATCTCGCCATAAGATGTCTGCGCCTGTGTAGTTCCGCATATTAACACAAATAAAGCAATTATATATGTAATTTTTCTCATTAATATTTATTAATTAACTTTTAATTCTATAATTTAAAGGAAAATATTACTTCTTTTGTTCCTTTAATTTTATATTTGATTTTGCAATTGATTCAATTATTCCGAGCTGTCCTGCGTGATATGCCTGATGCAGCTGCCACGCCTGGATAATCCGTTCTTTGGTTTTGAACCAATCATTCTCGGGGTCTTCACACAAAGCATGAAGCTCATCAAATTCAATGTCTTTTAGTTCTTGATAAATTTTTTCATTCTTGTCGCAAACAGCTTTCCACTTTTCAAGAATTTCTTTTACAGACGGATAATTTTCAGGAGACAAACATTTTGTTCCGTTCGCAAACAAATCTCGGTATTCAGGGAAAAGAAAATCTCCTTTACCCATATAAACAGAAAAATCATCATCGCTTACAACAAGATGTCCGAGAATATACACACCGTTATTTTTTCCCGGAGATACTTCAAGATTAAAAGCTTCTTCAGGGATTCTTGCTATGGTTAAGTTTATCCAATCATTAACCAGCATTTTCCACTGGTTATATGCAAAATTAGATTTAGGATTTTCCAATTATGAGTTCATTGTTATGTCTTCTGTCGGGAGCAAATCATAAAAATGCCAGACGTTGCAATAAAAATCTCCCGGTCCGAAAATATCTTTTGCTATTCTTTTTATTTTTCCGTCATCGGATTTTTCAAAAACAGAAACTCCAGGCCAGTAACCCTGACCATCAACATAATATCCCACATCTTTTGTAAAAGTATTTCCCTGGCTTGAAACTGAATTAAATTTCCAACCGCGTGATTCTTTGAAGTCTTTATGTGTCTGAGGTGAGTCAGGCGATACCAAAACAAATGCGCCCTTCTTTGCAATGTCTTTATATGTGTCATTAAATCCATCCGCCCACATTGTGCAGTATGAACATCCCTTGCCCATGTTATGAACAGTGTATAAATATTTCTGGTCACCGAACATTTCAGAAAGCTTTACTTCTTTTCCGTCAGGAGTATGAAATACATAATCCTGTTCGACATCCATTTTTGCAAGTTCGCTATTTATCTCAATAGCTTTCTTTCGGAGCTTCTCAAGGTCCTGATAAATCCCCATAAGCTCTTTTTCTGCTTTTTCTTTATCCATTTTTGTAAAATTTAGATGATTAATCTTATAAAATAACGAAATAAATTTTCATATAAATAATAAAAAATTAAGCACAAATCACACTAAAAACACAAAAAGCACAAACAAATTTGATTGTTTTGTGCTTTGTGAATTTCATGGACAGCAAAACTTATTTCAGTCTCGGTGTTGAAATGAATAATCTGTTTGAAATGAATTCTTTGTAAGCTTTCAATGCTTCAGGAGAAGAATCTATTTTCATGTTGTAAACTTTTCCATTTTCATCTTCCCATTTTGAATGCCAGTAGCTGATTGCCTTAATGCGGGGAAATTCGCCTGATTTTAAAGTAGTAAAAACATCTTTAAACCATTCAGATTTTTTGTATGATGCGTCTTCGATTGTCCCAAATTCAAAAATCGCAATCGGCTTTGTAATTGAAATCATGCTGAGCTTGAAATAACTATCACGCAGCACATCGACAAATTTTGAGGGAGGATTATTGTGAACCTGCGTTCCATAAATGCTGAGACCAATCCAGTCTATATAATCATCGCCGGGATAGTATGCATTAAAATTATTCCATGGTTCATCCGGTGCAGAGCCCGCATTGACGTGAAATGTCCACGTGATATTATCAACTTCATACTCACGGAATAAATCTATTATGTATTTATAAGTATCCTTGAAAAGTTCGGGTCCGTCAGGATACGCAGGATTACCATATAAGTCATTGCTTCCGCCGCCATTAAGCGCGCCGCTCCATGAAAACCAGTTACCGTTGACTTCCGTTCCGAACTCAACCATTATCGGTTGACCAAATTCTTTTGCATCTTTTGCCCATCGGATTAATTGTTCATCAAGACTTCCGCTCAGAATCTTTTGAAGTGAATAAACCGGATCTTCCACTCCATCATAAAAATCACTGCGCGGCATCATTCTTATATATGGAATTCTTCCAGCCTGCATGATAGTTTCGCAGTCTTCTTTTGGAAACCTGATTCCTTTGAACCAGTTGTTTGAGAAATAAACCCAGACAAGATTTTTCCCCGTCATTTCTTCGAATGATTTTATTTTTTCGAGAGTAACAACGTCTTCGGTTGGTCCCATTTCAGGAAATGCTGAATGATAAATGCCGTACTCGGGAGGCAGGACTTTTTTATGTTGTGAAAAAACAAAACCAGTGTATAAAAATAATATACACATACAAAAAAAACTTAAAATTAATGTTGAAATTTTAGAACGGTAGGTCATCCGGTGAGAACTCCTGATTTGAATTTTCTGATTTGCTGCTCTGGCTTTGACCCGCGCCTGAAGACGGTTCAATTTTCCATGCAACAAATGAATTGAAATAAGTTGTTTCTCCCTGTTTGTTTGTCCAGGCGCGTCCCCGTAAATTGAAATTAATTTCAACTTCATCGCCTACCTTAAAACTATCGAGCAAATCACAGTTGTCCTGTATAAGCTCAAACTTTAAATGTTGCGGATATTGAGTATTCTCTGAATACTCAACTACAAAATCTCTCTTTTTGAAATTATCTTTTATTTGTTTTGACGGGTAAATCTCGTGTATTTTTCCTTGTATGGTCATTATTTTATTTTTTGTTCAATTTAATCAGTATTGTCTTCACATTAAATTCATAAATGTATTTTTTATTTAAGCCGGTTTTCTTGCTTTCAAAGAAAACATAAGCGGCAAGCTTATGTTTTTGTCGGTGAAGCGAAAATGTCCTTCTTCATCTTCTTTCATATTCGGGTATTGCTGGTAACAAGTGAATGGAAACTCATGAAAAAATTCTAGATTTAATCCTTGATTCAATAACGCCATTATAACTTCCGAAATATTATGTACCCATTCAAATGTTCTGCTGTTATTTAATTTGGCATTTCTGTCTGCATAATCTCCGCAGTCATTAAATTCTAAAGGATTATCAGAATAAAAATATGGATACTTTAAAATCAACTGATTTGTTTCTTTTGAATATTCATATAATTGTGATGCCGGATGAATTTCTGCTATATAAAAGAATCCGCCTGGTTTCAAATAATGATTTATAACCTCAGCCCATTTATTTATGTCAGGCAGCCATCCTAATACTCCTGAAGAAGTGAAAACTATATCGAATTTTTCCTCACGCAGTTTTAAAAGCTCACCGGATTTATACTGAGAATTGTCTAAATTATCAATCAATGAATTTATATCGGTGTGGATAAACTTAGCTGAAATATTCAATTCCTTTGATAAATTTTTTGCTTCTTTGATAGCAACTTCAGAAAAATCTATTCCGGTTGCATTTGCTCCGAGTCTTGCCAGAGCAAGTGTATCCATTCCGAAATGACATTGAAGATGCAAAAGTGATTTTCCTGAAATGTCTCCAATTTCACTTAATTCTATTGAATTAAGTTTATTTTTACCTTTTTTAAAGGCTTCTACATTATAAAGTGTTGATTTTTTGTGTATTTCAACACTTTCATTCCAATATTTCTTATTGGTCTCTAAAAATTCGTCCATTTGTCCGTTTATTTACTTGCAAAATTTATGCCTGAAATACTATTAAACTAATATTTAATATTATATATCTAAATTTGGTATGTCGGAAACTATAATAAATAATTAAAAGTTATAAAAAGTGTGGTAGGTTGAACTACGACAAATTTTTATTCTTGCATTATAAAATATAATATTCTAATTTAATCAAAAAATCTGAAATAATGGAACAGGATAAATTAAAAAAGATAAATAACAGTTTAACAGATAATATACAAAGCAACTGCAGCCGCAGGGATTTTCTGAAAACATCAGCGAAAGGTTTAATCATCGGAGGTATTGCAGTTACCGGTTTAAATTTCGATAAGCTTTTTGCAAACGTTCAGGAAGCAGAAACTACCGGAATGGCAAAAGTTATTAACATTTCTGATTATCCAGAGCTTGGGAGCACGGGTGGCTATGCAATGGTAACAAACAAAGTAATTGTTTTCAGAACAGGCGGAAGTTCGTTCAGAGCAATAAATACAACTTGCACTCATAAAAAGTGCGCGACTGCATTTAACGGAACGGAGTTTCAATGCGAATGCCATGGTTCAAGATTTGATAAGACCGGAAAAGTTCTTGAAGGTCCTGCAACAAAAAGTTTGAAAAGTTACAAAACGACTTTTGATTCAGCAACAAATACGCTGACAATAAATATGTAATTTAAAAATTGATACGACAGGCATTCCTGCCTGTCGGACAGACAAAATATCTGTCCTACCCGTTTTTCTCAAAATAAAATCTTGTTTATGCCTAATTCAGCCCATCTTCATTTACTTACCAATCACTTTCCTGTAATAGGACTCATTATAATTTTTCTTGTTTTACTTTACGGTGTATTTCGAAAGAATAATGAGATTATACGGCTTTCAATGGTTCTTACCGTAATTATTGCGCTGATTACTATATTGACATATACTTCGGGAGAAAAAGCGGAACAACTAATCGAAGGACAGGAAGGCGTTAATGAAGAAATGATTGAAGAACATGAAGAAGCAGCGGAGTTTGCTTTCATTGCAATGGAAGTTCTGGGAGGTCTGGCAATTGTGGGATTATTTTTATTCAGAGGTGCGGAATCAAAACGCTGGATTATCGGATTAATATACATGCTGCTTATGCTTGGAGTTCTTGGAATCATGGTGCAGACAGCTCACCTCGGCGGACAAATAAAACATTCTGAAATAAACGAAAATAAATGAGTAACGAATAATTAATAATGAATAATTAAATTTTTTATTCTTAACCAATATTTTATTTTGAGCTTTCCCAATTAACTATTCTTTTTTCACTTCTCTATAATTTTAAAATAATTACTTTGTCTCACGTTTGACGTTTCACCTTTGATAATTAATAATGGCAAACTGCATAAATTGTGGACAAGAACTAACGGGAAAATACTGCGCCAATTGCGGACAATCCGCAGATACGCACCGTTATGATTTTAAGCTTATAATAAAAGACTTCTTTGATGTCTTTTATAAATTCAAAAGCAGCATTTTCCATTCAATAAAGTTAAACTATACCCATCCTGTCCAAAGCATAAACAATTACTTCATAGGGAAACGCATTGAATTTTATAATCCGTTAAGATATGTGTTTTTTATATCCGTTTTAAACTCTTTTTTGCTGATTAAGTCAATACATCTCACATCGATACCGGCAGCACCTGATGACCCATTGGTTGAAAAATTCATAAAGCTTTATTTAAGCAACATGTCAATTATTGACATGCTTGAAATTCCTGTTATTTCTTTATTTACCTTCCTTCTTTTCAGAAAAAGAAAGCTGAATTATCCTGAAAATTTGGTTGCAAATTGTTTTTTATTCGGCAATTTATTCCTTGTAAATATTTTAGTTACTTTGGTCCAATGGTTATTTCATTCACCCGCATTTGTTGAAGTGACTGATGAAATTTTCTTCTGGAGCGGTGTAGTTTATTTCATAATTATTTATACTTTACTCTTCAAAGAAAATTTTGTTTCAGGAATTTTAAAATCACTCCTTGCTGTTATGCTTTCAAAAATAATTTATGTTTGTCTTGTCATTGCATATACGGAAATTTTTTAATTCAAAAAATTAAAGCTCACCTGCGAAAAATATTTTTTCTTACTTCTCAAAAAAGTTTTTTTATAAAAATATTTTTTCTTAACTTATAACGCCTCAAAAAAAAAATTCATCTAAACACCTGAAAAAACAAGAAACTTATTGACAAATATATTTATAATGTTATATTTGCATAAAGCAATTGTTACGTGCTTCAAAAAAATTTTTATAAAGTGAAAGTAGCAATAACATACAACGTTAAAAAAGAAACCGAGCTCGAAAATTCTTTAGAGCAGGTTGAAAACAAAAACAGCGCTGCGTCAAAATATCTCAACGAAAATATTTTGGAAAAATATTCCGAGAGAGTGGATGACACTTACGCGGAATGGGACAGCATCGATACAATCGAAGCAATTAAAAATGCTCTCGAAAAAAACGGTCACGATGTTATATTAATAGAGGCAGATGAAGAAGCATTTGACAAGCTTCGCGCTATAAGACCTGAGTTTGTTTTTAACGTTGCCGAGGGTTTTGGCGGAGCATCACGCGAGTCGCAAATCCCCGCAATGCTTGAAATGCTTGATATTCCCTATACAGGCAGCGACCCCGTAAGCATTGGCATTTGTCACGACAAATCACGCTGTAAAGAAATACTTTCCTACTATAATATACCGAATTCCAAATTCTTCATTACCGATAACATAAACGAAATTCCTGCCGGAATCACATATCCGCAATTCGTAAAGCCTCTCCACGAGGGCTCTTCAAAGGGAATTTATAATACAAGTGTAGTTCATAATATAGATGAACTTAAAAATGAAATCTTAAGAATAAAGGATTGTTACAATCAGCAGTCAATCGTTGAAGATTATTTAACAGGAAAAGAATTTACCGTTGCATTGCTCGGCAACGGAAAAACCGTTCGTGTTCTTCCCGTTGTTGAAATCAATCTCGATGAAGTGCCTGAAGGTTTCAACAAAATTTATTCTTATGAAGTAAAGTGGTTTTTTGATACGAGAGAAAACCAGCTCGACATTTTTAAATGTCCTGCGCACATCGACCCTGAAACAAACAGAGCAATTGAATTGACATGCAGAGATGCGTTCAATGTATTGCGTCTTCGCGACTGGGCAAGAATGGATGTCCGTCTTGATTCAAAAGGTGTTCCTAACATAATAGAGATAAATCCTTTACCGGGTATTTTACCTAACCCTGAAGATAATTCCTGCTTTCCGAAAGCTGCGAGAGTTGCAGGAATGGATTACGACACGATGATTAACAAAGTTCTTGATTACGCAACCGAGCGTTACAAGAAATAAGCAGCTAAAAGAACGGAATGAAGATACATATCATCTACAACGACCCTTTGCAGTATGCGACCGGCAAAATCTATGACGACGGCGTAACCGATATTGATGCTGTCGAGGAATCAATTGACATGAGCGAATACGGCGTGCTTGATGAAATGAAAGCTGTACAGCGAGCTCTTGCACCATCAGGTCACGAAGTCAAAATTGTTCCTGTTGCGCTTGATATATATAAGTTAATCGATGAACTTAAAGCTGACCCGCCTGATATGATTTTCAATTTATGCGAATCCCTCGACGGCGACCCGACTCAGGAAATGAACATCGCTGCTTTATTCGAAATTTTAAAATATCCTTATACCGGTTCTCGCGCTTTGACTCTGGGCATTGCGCTTAATAAACCTCGCGTAAAAGAAATCCTTAACTATTATAATATTCCGACTTCATCGCATTTTGTCTGCGGTGATACCGATAAATTATTTTTAAACGGCTACTCAAGAGTTAAAGACAAGTATCCTTTAATAGTAAAACCGTCACGTGAAGATGCCAGCATTGGTATTGAAAACAAATCAGTTGTATATAACGATAAAGAGCTTAAAGAAAGAGTAGAGTTTATCTTAGCTGAGCATAAACAGCCGGCATTAATAGAAGAGTTTATCGATGGACGGGAAATAAATGTCAGCGTTGTCGGAAACGTTAAGAATGATGAAAATGATTTAATCGTTTTTCCGATTTCGGAAATTGATTTTGTTGAGCTTCCTGCGGATTATCCGAAGATTGTCAGCTACAACAGTAAATGGATGTATAAAACAGTTGAGTTTGCAGGAACGAAAGCAGTTTGTCCCGCAAAAAATATTTCACCTGAACTTGAAAAGAAAATTCAGGATACAGCAAAAAGAGTTTATAAGATAATCGGAGCTTCCGATTATGCTCGTGTTGATTTCAGAGTTAAGGACGGTGTTCCTTATGTGTTGGAACTTAATCCGAATCCTGACATTGCATCTGACGTTGACAGCGATACAGGTTTTACACGCAGCGGAAAAGCATACGGCTGGACTTATGAAGAGCTGATTAACAACATAATCAACTTCGCAGCCGAACGCTGGGGAGTTAAAATTTGAAGTCATTCCCGCGCAGGCGGGAATCCCATGAGGGGATAAATTATTTTTACAACCCCCTAACCCCCTTTACTAAGGGGGAATATGAAAAGAATTGATACGAAACTTAATATCTGAGGATAGAAATAAAATTGAGAAGATACTTTTTGATACGGGAAGTTTTAACGATGATGAAGTAAAGATAGCAATGGAACTGATTGATGTTTATATCAATAACAAAGAGCAGAAAGATTACGAGATATTTACCGATGAAGATGATGAGACAAAAGATATTCGGGGATATGTCTGCATAGGACCGAGACCGCTGACTGAAGGTACTTATGACTTATACTGGATAGCGGTTAACCCCACGATTCAGTCAAAAGGTGTAGGAAGCGGATTAGTAAAGCATATTGAAGACCATATAAAGAATAAAAACGGAAGATTGATTTTGATTGAGACAAGCGGGAAGCCGGGATATGAAAAAGAAAGAAAGTTCTATGAAAAAAACGGTTATGGTCTGCTTTACCAGATAAAAGATTTTTACCGACCGGGAGACGACTTGGTAATTTATGGCAAGTATCTCTGACGAAAGCAGAGCGAAGCGATGTCCCGCCTTGGCGGGATTTATTTAACAATAAAGTTTCTCACCTGAAATAAAAGAGGTGAGTATATAGAATAAAAGTTTTGGGTGTAAGATAAAAATAATTTTCTGACACCCTTGAATTAAAAAGGAGCAAAACTTTATGGAACTCTGGCAAGAAATGATTAGAGAAAGCGTTAGCAGTCCAGAGCAGCTTATGGATAAATTCGGAATTAAGAAAGAAACAGCCGAGCGGCTCGATGAATTCTTTCAGGCACGAATTAATCCTTACTACTTATCACTAATAAAGTATCCGGGCGACCCTATCTGGAAGCAGTGCGTTCCCGATGAAGTCGAGCTGAATGATATCGATGCACCTGAGGACCCTCTTCACGAGGATGACATGAGCCCGGTGCCGAATATCACTCACCGCTATCCTGATAGAGCTTTGTTCCTTGTTACTTCACAATGCGGGCTTTACTGCCGCTTCTGCACAAGAAAAAGAAAAGTCGGTGACTCAAGCAAGATTTCAATGAAAGGTCTTGAATCCGCTTTCCAATATCTTGAACAGCATACAGAAATCAGCGACGTGATTTTATCAGGCGGTGACCCGCTTATGTTAACCGATACAATGCTTGAAAAAATCTTAATGAGATTAAGAGAAATCAAGCACATTCAGGTAATACGCCTCGGCACAAAGATGCCTTGCGTGCTTCCTCACAGAATCACTGAAAAGCTTTGCACGATGCTGAAGAAGTATCACCCGATTTATGTTAATACTCACTTCAATCATCCGTGGGAAATCACTGAAGAATCAAAACGCGCAACGGGAATGCTTGCAGATGCAGGAATACCTGTCGGAAATCAATGCGTATTGATGAAAGGCGTAAACGATGACCCGCAGGTTATGAAAGACTTAATGAAAGGTTTGCTTGCAATGAGAGTGAGGCCTTATTACATTTATCAGGCAGACTTAACTAAAGGTGCTAATCATTTCAGAACTCCAATCAGCAAAGGACTTGAAATCATCGATGCGCTTCGCGGACATATTTCAGGACTTGCAGTTCCGCATTTCGTAATCGATGCTCCCGGTGGCGGCGGAAAGATTCCGCTTCTTCCTGAATATGTACTTGCACGCGATAAAGACAAAATCATTCTCAGGAATTTTAAGTATAATATATATGAATATCCTGACGTTCAGGATGAAAACAATGCTTACACAGCACAGACAGAATTATTTATGCGCAAGAATAAAGTAAGAAAGACAATTTATAAAAAGCGAAACGGAAGCAGAAACGGTACGAACGGAAATACTAACGGCACAAAAGTGAAAGACGTAAAGATACCTGTCTTGCAGTAAAAACGTGAGACGTCAAACGTCAAACGTGAATATGAAAATTCAAAGCATTATACGTTAAATATTCAAAAAGGGGCATTAAGCCCCTTTTTTCATTATAATATGCTAATTTTATTACAAATTGCACTTTATTAATTGCTAATTGATTGAAACCTTTGCCTGCTGTTTCAGTCATAACAATTAAGTAAATAATTAAACAAAACTCTAAAGGAGATTTAACAATGAATGATGTAGCAGAAGTTTTTGTCCCAATGGTGGCAATACTCGGGACATTCGGAATACCGGGTGTGATAATACTGTGGTATTTATACTCACGTCACCGTGAAAGAATGCGCTTAATTGAAAAAGGGTTAACACCCGAAGAAGTAAAGTCATATTTTGCCGAAGCAAAAAAACCAAAAAATCCTTATGCGGCACTTAAGTGGGGAATATTATTCCTGTTTGTGGGACTTGGTATTTTTGTCTCACAAATTTTATATAACATGTATGATTTCGATGAAGGTCTTGGATTTGGAATAGTCTTAATATTCGGCGGTGCGGGGTTGCTTTTATATTATGCTATCATTACCTCAAAAACGAAGAAGGAAGAAAAATCCGCAGCGGCTATATCTTCTAAAACTTTTTCAAACTAATTGCGCAAAAAATAAAATGAGCAGGCAAAATAAATTTTTATTCATCATACTCTGCATCCTGGCAGTTTACATGACAGGATGCGGAAGTTTCAGAAAGTTCACAAAGACTGAAACTGAAAAATTCACAATCAATGCAGCAAGCAAAAGAGCATTAACGCTCGATAACGTCAGCGGAAATATAACCATAATCAAAAGCCAGGACAGCACCGTGAAGATAACCGCGGTAAAAGAAGTTCTGGTCAGGAAAAAAGATTTGGATAAGCCGTTTGATGAAGTTAAAATTGTCATAGATACCCTTACGGACAACATCAGAATTGATTATGACACACGAGATTACGATGACGGACCTTTCTCAAAAATGAGACGTCCCGAAGTAAACTATACAATAGCAGTTCCTTCGTTTCTTAGTTTGAAAATAGATAACAACAGCGGCAATATAATCTTAAATAATCTTGAAAATGATATTGTGTTGGGACTTATTTATGGCGAAGTTAGTCTTGAGCATGTATCAGGAAATATTAAAGCCGATATTAATAGCGGTGATGTTACCGGAACGATTGATTCCACAAAAGGAATGATATTCGATATTATTAATGGAGATGTTCGTTTAACATTGGGACCAAACGTAAATGCAAAAGTCAGAGCTGACTGGATTCATGGAAAATTAGAATATGATGGTCTTACTTTTATGAATGTCGACAGATATGATAACAGAGATGGAAGCAGAGATAATGAAAGTTTCAAAGGTACGTTAGGCAGCGGTTTATATGATATAAGAATAGACATGACCAACGGCAAGATAAGATTTTTCGGAAACGGAACATCAACAACTTTATAAGAGGAAGTGGGGACGACAGGCATTCTTGCCTGTCGAGACAGACAGGGGCACCCTTTGGGTCATGTCTGTCTTACCAAACAAGATTTGAATAAGATTGAAAGAATACAAGGACAACATTGTAAAACAAATTAAGGAAGGAGATTCAAACTCCTTCCGGCTCTTTGTCGATGAATACAAGGATAAGGCATATTCCCTGTGCATTAAAATCCTGAAGAATCCTGAGGATGCAGAAGATGCGCTTCAGGAATCTTTTTTAAAGCTATACAGGGCAATCCTTGATGGTCAGTTTGAAGGAAAGTCAAAGCTTTCAACTTATTTTTATACTATTGTTTATAATACTGCTGTGGATAATTACAAGAAAATAAAGAAAATTAATTTCAGTATGATTTCGATTGATGTTGAAGATTCGGATTTTTCGGAAGGCGATGAGCTGACTTCAAGATTTAAAGAAAACCTAACTTCAGAAAAAGAAACTGACATAAGAACAGCAATACAGGACAAGCACTTTTCGGAAAAAGAAGTTAAAGATCTGGTTGACAGATACATAAAAAATTTGCCTGAGCAGTATTCAATCATACTTAACATGTTTTATCTGAATGATATGAGCTATGAAGAAATTACACAAACCTTAAAATTGCCCGTCGGAACGGTAAAAAACCGCCTGTTTCGTGCAAAAGAAAAGCTTCGCGAAATTATTTTGGAAAATTACTCCGAAGAAGAAATTTTTGATTATGTATAATAAAATGAATGCTTTTAAATTAAAAAAATTTTTAATTTCTAATTATGGAAACAAGAAAAGGGAAAATGGATAACTTTTTAGATGATAAAATAAAAACCTCTTTAATGGTGGATGCGCCTTATGATTTCACAGACCGTCTGCTTAAAGAAATTGAGCTCTCAAAACAATTCGCCATCGAAGATAAAAAAGAAGCAAAGGTATTGAAATATGTAACTGCTTTTATATCCTTAATTTTTGTTTCTGCCATTGTTGCCGTTGGATATTTAATGTCAACGTCAACCTCGCCTGCCGCGCAAAGAAGCGACAATCTTGTTCAGGATTTTTCAAATCTGGTGCAGCAATGGAGTTACAGCATCTCAAACTCAATCGGATTTTCCTCAGGATATCTTTTATTATTTATTGCCATTCTCGGACTTGCCCTCATAAGTTCATTTATGGATAAATTGATTTTAAGAAAACGATAAGATATTTTAGGGTTATCTAATAAAGTTATTTCCGAATTAAATAACCTTTAATGAGAGAAGATGAAGCAAGCTTCTTAAACCCAAGCTTCAACATAACATTCCAGGACTTTAATAATCCCTCAAAGCTTAAAATTTTATATAACGATTTTCTGAATTATTTTAAAAATTCGGATGAAGCCGCCTATGGTAAATTCATTTCATATCGGGATTCAAAGGGTGAAGGTCTAAAAGAACCGGAAATTTCTCAAATACTTATTGACGCGGCAAGAATTCAATCCCGTTTTATCGGTGAATTATTTAATCTCACCGGTGAGCTTGAAAAAATCCGTTTCAATACTGAACGTGAAAGAATCATTTTTTCCTTCAAGAAAGAGTTCATTCAAAGAATTGTTTTTAAGAAATATAAGCCAGAAAGTTTAAAAGATTTAAACTGGAATGAGCTGGATGATTTTGTAAATAAGATTAAAAAAGTTTTCTGCAATGTGAACGATTTTCAAATTGATGAAGAATACGCAACTGCAAAAATGATTCTTGAAATTCTGGAAATTGCAAAAGAGTTTAAGTGGTTTTATGAAGGAGACAAATTTGCTCCGGAAAATTTTGTAATCTCGGATAAAGTAAGGCAATATGCAAACAAATTAATTACCGATTTAAAGTCACAGGGCTTACTCGGTGATAAAGAGGAATATGAGAATATAAAAGAAATTCAGAGCAATCTTGAAAAATGGAGCTTTGTAAAATATTATTTCGATAAAAACACAAAGAATTGGGTTTCATATTTTGAACCTCATAAAGTAGATTTTGACCATCTTGTTCATTTTGAAAGACCTGACGAAAATTTTGCAGAGCTGATTGAAAATCCTCACGACCATTTCAGAGAGCGCGACGGTTTCAGCTTAAACGACCATCCGAGAACAACACGCCAGATATTGAACCAGGTTGATTACTGCATGTATTGCCACGAACGCGAGAAAGATTCTTGTTCGACAGGATATAAAGACCGATTCGGTGCAATACAAAAAAATCCTCTTGGTGTTACGCTTTACGGATGTCCGCTTAACGAAAAAATTTCTGAATCCCATTTATTAAGAAAAGAAGGCTTTCCTCTTGCATCGTTTTCAATTATAATGATTGATAATCCGATGTGCCCGGGAACGGGACACCGCATTTGCAACGACTGCATGAAAGGCTGTGTGTTTCAGAAACAGGAGCCGGTGAATATTCCGCTTGTGGAGACCAGCATCTTAAAAGAAATTTTAGCTCTTCCTTATGGCTTTGAGATTTATTCATTGCTTTCAAGATGGAATCCTCTGAATATTGAAAACCCAATTATGCAGGAGTATAATAGCGAGAAGGTTCTTGTTGTAGGTGCGGGACCTGCGGGATATACAATGGCACATTATTTATTGAATTTAGGATATGGCATTACAATGATTGATGAACTTTCTGTGAGAAAAATTTATCCTGAGTATTCAGACAGCTCAAATCCAAAACCGGTAAAAAATTATTATGAAGATATTTATAATGATTTGAATACACGCGACAGTCTCGGATTCGGCGGTGCCAGTGAATATGGCATCACAGTCAGGTGGGATAAAAATTTCCTGAATGTTATTTATATTAACCTGATGCGGCATAAAAACTTCCGAATCGAAAGCGGAAAACAGCTCGGCAGTGATTATACAATTGAGGATGCATGGAACGAAGGATATAAGCACATTGCGATGTGTGTCGGCGCAGCAAAACCGAACATAGTGAAAGTCGAAAATGCAAATGCCGAAGGGGTTTTTTACTCGACAGAGTTTTTAAGCAATCTGCAAATAAGAGATGCCATTAATCCTGATAATGATTATATATTTAAGGTTAAGCTGCCGGGAATTATAATAGGAGGTGGGTTAACTGCAATTGACTGCTCGACTGAACTTTTGAATTATTATCCGGTATTTCTTGAAAAATTATTTGCTGGTAAAGGTAAGGATTTAGAAATTTCAGATTCTGAAATGCTGTTGTATAAGGAACATTACGAGCAAGTCCGGAGAGAAAAAGAGCTTGCGAAATCAGAGAACCGCATGCCGAAGCTTGTTGAACTTGTGCGAAGCTGGGGTGGCGTGAAAATGATTTACAGAAAACGTCTCAATGATGCGCCGTCGTACAGAGAAAATCATGAAGAGATAATTGAAGCGCTTGAGCAGGGTGTTGATATAGTCGAGCTGTTTTCACCAGTCAAGTTCATTGTTAATGAAAGCAAGCAGCCTGTTGCCGCAGAATTTGAAAAAATCAGCTTTAACAAAGAAAAAGATAAATTAATTTTCAAAAACTCAGGAAAGTTTGAAATGCTGCCTGCGGGGACAATCGTTATTGCAGCAGGCACAAACTGCAACGATATATACAACGATGAACATCCGGCGACATTTGAAATCGATCCAAAGACAGGATACTATGTTTTGTTTAAACCCGAACAAAACGGAAAAATGAATCTTGTGCCGTGCGAAAAAGGTGAGAAGGCGGTTTTAACTTCATACAACAAAGACGGGAAATTCATTTCGATTTATGGCGATTCAAATTCCGCATTTTCAGGAAGCGTTGTGAAGGCAATGGCATCAGCAAAGTTCGGTGCTAAGGTTATTGATGAGTTACTTAAACAAAAATCCTAAAGTGTCATTTTGAGCGAAGCGAAGAATCCCCTCCTAAAAAATCTAAAAGCTATATCTTCTTTTCCAACGGGTCTGCCAGATACTCACCAATATGAATAATGTTATTATCCGGATCTTCGATTGTAATGAATTTCATAAATCCCGGTGCAGTAACAATATCATTCAGCATTTTAACATTTTTACTCACAAGTTCATCTCTGACTTTTTGAATATTATCTGTTCTTAGAACAAATCCCGTTCCGACTTCATTATCATCAAAATTATTTCTTTTGTTTGCGCCGCCAAAGAATGAAAACCTCACATCACCTGCGCGTGCCGCAAAAAAATTCGGTTTATCATCGAGTAATTCCATTCCGAGTGTGTTCACGTAAAAATTTTTCATTGCTTCGATATCCGAAACATTAAAGCTTATATGCTGGCATTTCAAATCCATAATTTTAAAATTTTTTATTTACAAGTTATGCAAATTAGAGATTAAAACAAACCAAAGAAAAAATTTTTAAGAAACTTAAATTTCCCTCTTGACATTTAAGTTTATAGATTATTATTTTGTCGTAGTGATTGCTACGACATTTTAAATAACTAAAACGGCAATCGGAACAAAAAAGGAAAAACAATGAAAACATCATTAAAAAGCAAAATAAATCTTATTTTCGCAGCATTATTTACGATTTCTCTTGGTTTTGCAGGATGCAATACAAACCCCCTGACAAACAACAGCACAAACAACAATGGCGGTGGAAATGGCACCGGAACCGGAAGTGAAAACATCAAACTAAACTTGGCTTCGACTGAAAACACAGATAACCCGACCGGCAACATTCAGATTACAGAAGCAAAAGCATTGCTCAGCAAAATCGAAGTAGAAAACTCTGCCGGAAGCAAAGAAATCCGTCTTAATCCGATTGTCATAAATTTTGATTTAAGCGGGAACGTTAAAGACCTTGTTTCGGCAAGCATTCCTGAAGGCACTTATAGCAAAATAAAGTTTCAGCTTCACAAACCTGAAGACAACGAAACCGTTTCTGATCCTGAATTCAAACTTGGCACAAGCGGTCATCAAAGATTTTCCGTAATCATAAAAGGCACTTATAACGGAAGCGCATTCGTTTTCAAATCAAGAAAAACAATTAACATTGTGATTGACTTCAACAGACCTGTTGACATAAGAAGCGAAGCAAAAAACATTACTGTCCTTCTTCAGAAAAATTTGTGGTTCCTCAGCAACGGCATCGAGCTTGACCCGCGAAACTCCGGCAACGACGATACCATTGATGACAACATCAAAAGAAGCTTTGCAAAAGCTTTCAGAGATGACGACCGCAACGGCTCACCTGACGATAATTAAAATTTTAATCTTACTTACAAATCTCATTTCCTTCCTTCAGTCCTCCCGAACCCCCGAGCCGCGCAAGCGGCTTGGGGGTTTGTTATTTATTAATCTTCTTAGTGCTTGAAGATGTCGGTGAGACTTCTTCATTTAAAACTTTTAGCACTCCTTCTTTAAGCTTTTTATAATCAACCGGCTCTTTGAAATTTAACGTCCCGTAAGTTGCGTGATAATAAACGCCGTCTTTTCGCAAACTCTTACCTAATACATAAATGGGTTCAACATCTCCGCCGGTTCCAAAAAGTAATTCCGTCTGAATTGTAAATTCCAAGCTGTCGCTATTTTCCCGATATACATAGTATGTTTGTTTATAAAAAGGATATTCTTTTTCAGGGTCAGGAAACGCAAAAGTTTCATAAGCCAACACATCGTAATTTTTCCATTTGAATTCATCAAACCTATATTCCTTTCTCAACCCCTTAATATCAGTTAACAAACCTTTCTCATATGCATCGTATAAAATTTTCCTGTATGGACTTGCATCATCATGATTTCCAAGTGCAAAATAATTTCTTATAATATATGGATATGCTTTGTATATAGTGGAATCAAGCTTTATAAGCTCAATCAGGTTTTCGTTTGAAACAGTATAATTTTTATCTTCAGCTTCCAATATTCCTATCATATCCAATATTGAAAGATAAAAATCATTCTCTGTATCTTTTTTGCTTTTACCTTCATTTAATATTTCAAGAGCAGTTTTGGAATCATTTTTTTCAAGCAAATATAACTTTGCCAAATAAAAATATCCTTTAGTGTATAACGCAGTATCAGCTTTGTAGATACTATCAGCAAGAGCAAAAGCCTCTTCCTTTCTATTAGTTTCATCAAGTAATGCAATTTTTTCTATTATATAGAACTGTTTATTCTCAGAAATGGCAATTGCTTCGTTAAATTTTTCAAGTGCTTTATTTTCATTATTCATAAAAAGATAACAAAGTCCTATATAATAAGTAATTGCTGCAAATTCCGGATCTTTTAAATATGCTTTTTCAAAATATGACATAGCACTATTGAAATCTTCTAAATAAAAAAATGAACGACCTATTTCATATAATGTTTTATCATCAAATTCATCTTCATTATATTTATTTTTTTCCGATATTACTTCTTGAAATTTATTTTCTTCAAACAGAGCTTGCAATGTTTTATTAGGATCAGATTGTGAATATACGTAGTTTGATAAAACCAAAAGAAAAAACAATATGATTTTTCTCATAAATTATTTTTACAATTAAAATTTTTACAACCCCTTCACTTCACTTACCAACTCTGACAAAATTTTTTTCGAATCACCAAAGAGCATTTTGGTTTTGTCGTTATAGAAGAGCTCGTTATCAATGCCGGCATATCCTGCGGACATGCTTCGTTTATTGACGATTATATTTTTTGCGTTTATTACTTCGAGAATCGGCATTCCGTAAATCGGCGAGGAAGGGTCGGTGAGAGCGGCAGGATTAACAACATCGTTTGCGCCTAAAATCAGGACAACATCGGTTTTTACAAATTCGGGGTTTATCTGCTCCATTTCATATAGCTTGTCATAAGGCACGTCGGCTTCTGCAAGCAGAACGTTCATGTGTCCCGGCATTCTTCCCGCAACCGGATGAATTGCATATTTAACCTCAACGCCTTTCTCTTCAAGCAGTGCCTCCAGCTCTTTGGTTACGTGCTGCGCCTGAGCAACGGCAAGTCCGTAACCCGGAACGATGACAACCGATTTTGAATAAGCAAGCAGAACAGCCGTATCGGAAACGGAAATTTCTTTTATGCTTCCTTTAACCTCTTTGTGAGCTGAGGAAGGTCCTCCCTGTGATTTCCACGAGCCGACAATTACGTTTGCAAGGGAGCGGTTCATCGCCTTGCACATTAAAATCGTGAGTATTGTTCCCGATGAGCCGACAAGAATACCGCCCGTCAGCATCACCTGGTTATCATATAAGAATCCGCCGAGCGCGGCAGCAATGCCCGTGAATGAATTAAGCAATGAAATTACAACCGGCATATCTGCACCTCCGATTGGAAAAACAAAAGTTAATCCGTATAAAAGCGAAAGAATTGTTATGGCATATAAAATATTGAGCGAGTGATTTGCTCCGAATACGGGAATCGCAAGCAAAACTAAAATCACAAGAAGAATTAAAATATTCAGAACCTGGTTGAACGGAAAATGAAAATCTTTAATTTTTCCTTCCAGCTTTCCGTAAGCAATCATGCTTCCCGAAAACGAAACCGAACCGATTACAAGTCCTGCAAGAATTATGAGAAATTTTACGTTGAATACCGGTGCAGCAAATTGATAAGAATGAAAATATTCCAAGAAAGAAATGATTGCCACGCAAAGCGCGCCGAGTCCGTTGAAAAGCGATACCATCTGCGGCATTGCGGTCATCTGCACACGACGTGCAGCAATTGTCCCGGCAATGGAACCGATAATTATGCCGCCGAAAATCCAGAGATAATTCCCTAATCTGATACCTTCATTGTTTTCATAAAGAAATATCGTTGCAATTATTGCGAGGGTCATCCCGCCTGCCGCGATAAGGTTGCCCTTGCGCGCAGTTTCCGGCTTGCCAAGCATCTTTAAACCGAGAATGAAAGTTACAGAGGCAATTAAGTATGATATTTCAAGAATATTATTCAAAATTTTTCAACGCTGATTGGATGATTGAGTATAATCAACAATTTATTTTAACAGCTTGGGATTCCCGCCTGCGCGGGAATGACTTCCATTAAACTTTATGAACTTGATGAACTTTCAAACTTTACAAACTAAATTATTTTTTCTTCTTAAACATCTCAAGCATGCGGTCGGTTACGACAAATCCGCCGACAACGTTAAGCGTCCCGAAAATCACCGCAAGAAATCCCAGCGTGAGCGAAAGAATATCATTCGGGTCTGCAAGTCCCATAACAATTATTGCTCCGATAATTACAACGCCGTGAATGGCATTTGCACCCGACATAAGCGGCGTGTGCAAAATTGACGGCACTTTTGAAATCACTTCAATACCGAGAAAAATAGAAAGTATGATTATATAAACTGAATTTATGTTTTCGCCGAGAAATTGAATTAACTGCTCCATGTTTTTTGACGCTGATTTATTATGATTTTTTTATGAATTACGCTGAAAATTTTTTAATTGCTCATTACAAATTGCACATTGTTAATTGAACTAAATCTTTACTTCACCGTTTGCGGTTACGCAAGTCTGCTGTATTATAACATCATTAAAATCCAGATTTATCTGTCCGTCTTTTAAAAACAGCTTCATAAAATTAAAAATGTTTTTACTTAAAAGCTTGCTCGCATCCGACGGCACAAGAGATGCAAGATTTGAATTTCCTATTATTGTCACACCGTTAATATTGATTGTTTTATTGTTTTCAGTCAGTTCAGTATTTCCTCCTGTCGATGAAGCAAGATCAACGATAACGCTTCCCTTTTTCATTTTCTCGATTGTGTTTTTGTAAATTAATATCGGTGCTTTCTTGTTGGGGATCTGAGCGGTTGTAATTACCGCATCCGATTTTATTGCACTGTTATGAACTGCTTCACTCTGGCGTTTTAAAAAATCCTCTGACTGCTCGACTGCATAACCACCGGCAGCTTTATCTTCTTTTGCGCCTTCGATTTTTATGAACTTTGCTCCCAAGCTTTTCACTTCTTCTTCAACAGCCGACCGGGTATCAAACACCTCAACTACTGCTCCCAAACGCTTTGCAGTTGCAATTGCCTGAAGCCCTGCGACGCCTGCACCGATAATAAGAACTTTTGCCGGAGGAATGCTCCCTGCGGCAGTCGTGAGCATAGGGAAATATCTCGGCAGATTATCCGCAGCAATCAGCACTGCTTTGTATCCCGCAATATTTGCCTGAGATGAAAGCACATCCATAATCTGCGCGCGGGTTATGCGCGGCATTAGCTCAAGAGAAAATGATGTTATGTTTTTTGATGCAAAAAATTCCGTAAGTGATTTATTCTGAAACGGCCTTAAAATTCCTATGAAGATTAAATTCTGTTTTATTGAAGAAATATTATCAACAACGGGAGCATTCACTTTCAGGATTATATCCGAAGATTTTAAAATTTCATCTTTCGATTTTATTAATGCTCCTGCGTTTTTGTAATCATCATCAAAGAAAAATGCGCGGTCGCCTGCGGAATTTTCAATCCATAGTTCCGCACCAAGCTTTGCAAATTGCTGCACATGCTCGGGAATAAGAGCCACGCGGTTATCGTTTTCTTCTTTTAAAACGGAAAGAATCATTAATCGTTATTGATTAATTTATAATTTAAAAATTACTTAAAAAATAATCCATTGCCCCGGGAATACAAAAAAGTGTAAAGAAAAAACCAGCAATTGCACCTCCAAGATGAGCCGCATGACCTATATTTCCAAGACGGGTTCTTACTCCATATATTGTAAAACCTAAATACAGTAATGCAAAAAGCCAGGCAGGCATAGGAATAAAAAAGAAAGCCAATGTGGAAAAAGGAGCATAAACAACAAAAGCAAATACTATTCCTTCAACTGCGCCAGATGCACCAACTGCAGCGTAGTTTCTGTCTTTATAATGAAGCAGAACAGTTAAAAGCGAACTAAACAATAAGCTGATGAAATAAACCGCAGCAAATATTAAGCTTCCTGTTGCAAAACCAAATTCTTCATTCCAGAATGGTTCAAGTATTGTTCCAAATATATATAAAGCATACATATTAAAAAACAAATGAAAGTAATCTGCATGAAGAAATGCAGACGTAAACATCTGATAGAATTTTTTCTCATAAACAATTTCATAAGGCCTTTCTGCAAGTTTCTCATAATAAATGGGATTGGAATAAAAAGCCCACATTGAAATTGCAGCATTTGCAAAAATTAACGTAATTGTTACAGGTGAATCAGCAATTGAAGTCATCTTAGAATCTTTTTTATTATACCAGGACCTTCGTAAATGAAGCCCGTATAAACCTGAACAAGCGAGGCACCGTTTTTGGTCTTATCCTCAAAATCCTGTTTTGAGAACACACCTCCAACACCAATTAAAATTAACTTCTTATTTTGATTTTTTAAATTTAATTCATTTAACATATGCAAAATTTTATCAGCTATCGGTTTTAGCGGTTTTCCGCTTAATCCACCTTGTTCATCAGATTTTTGTCCAAGATTTGAACGTGAAACCGTTGTATTTGTGGCTATTATACCGGTAAAATTATGCTTACAAACAAAATCATAAACTTCCTCAACTTCTTCGCTTTCCAAATCAGGGGAAATTTTTAAAAAAATATTTTTAGGATGAACTCCATGTTTAGCAGCAAGCTGTAAATTCAAATTCTGAATTTCAGCTAAAAGATTATCGAGATATTCTTTATTGTGAAGGTCACGAAGAGATTTTGTATTAGGTGAGGAAATGTTTACAGTAAAATAATCTGCGGCATCGAAAAGTTTTTCGAAACAAATTTTGTAGTCAGTCACCGCATTAATAATGGAGGTATGTTTATTTTTCCCGATATTCACCCCGACAACCAAACCATTTTTTAGTTTTGGTTTTGCTTCAAGAATATTTTTTCTGATTTCGTCTGCGCCTTTATTATTAAAACCAAGACGATTTATCAACGCTTTTTCTTTTTTAAGACGGAAAATCCTCGGCTTCGGATTTCCCGGCTGCCCCAGAGGTGTAACAGTTCCGACTTCAACATAAGAAAAGCCAACTGCATCCCAAAACCTCAACGCAACTCCGTTTTTATCAAAACCTGCCGCAAGCCCGAGAGGGCTTTTGAATGTGCAATTTGCAATTTGCAATGAACAATTTTTAGAAGGAGAATATATTAATTTGAAAACTGGATAGAGAAACGTAAACCGTGAAATTATAAATAGCGTGAAATTATGAATTTTTTCGGAATCGAAAAGAAAAAAGATGGGACGGATTAGAAGTTTATACAATAATAATTTAAATGATTATTGTTTATACAAATATCCTGTTTTTTGACAAAACACGAAAGCCACAAAATAAAACAAAAAAGCCCTAAATTTTCATTTAGGGCTTTGTCGGAGCGGCAAGATTCGAACTTGCGACCTCATGCTCCCAAGGCATGCGCGATAACCGGGCTACGCTACGCTCCGAATTGCTGAATTATAAAAATACTCAATTTGGGATTTTTAAACAATGGAATTTGTATTAAATTAACGAACCCTGTCCTTCTTTTTATTAATTAAACTTAAAAATTATGAAATTTTTAAAACTAATTCTTCTTTTCCTCTTTATTTCACAAATTTCGTTCGCTGCACCGAGAGTAAGTTTTACTGATTTAATGAACAATTTTGAAAGAAATCCGTCTATATTGCTTGATTTAAGAGCAAAATGCTTAAATGATGGGATTCCTTTGGAAATTTATACCCGAGATAAAAAACTCATTGTCGCAAAAGGATTTGAAGACGGCAAAATAGTTTATGCCGTGATGAGAAATCTTGTGAATATTTATGATAACTGCGGAGTAATGTTTTTTGATGAGGTCGAAAGTTCGTTTGATTTAAGCACTTCAAAACTTGTTTATGGTGATAAAAGAGTAGTTGATAACACAGGCGGAGTTTATGATTTGCAATATTCAAACAGAAGCGGTTTGAATATGTTTCTGCTTGTTCCCGAATGGGCTGATCAGGTTTATGCTTTTGATGCCATAACAGGAGATTTGGTTGACCCTACGTTCATACCCGTAACCAATCCACAGCTTCAAAGTCCGAAACATGCGCTTCAGCGTCCCTGGGACGGAAAAGTTGTTGTAGCCGACCAGGTATCAGACGTAGTTCAGTTATTTGACACAACAGGTGCATATGTGAACGTATTTGCTCCTGCAGGAGGCGTTAATACCACAATACTTAACAACGTAAGAGGTGCAGCTTTCAGACCAAACAAAAATCTTCTCGTTTCATCGGCTGATGGGGGAAATAAAATTCAGGAATTTGATACATCAGGAAATCTTGTAACTACTTTTATAACAGCAAGCTTGAACAGTCCGTTTGCAGTTTTGGAAAGAACCTCAGACGTGCTTATAACGAATTCAAGCGGAACTGCCGATGTAACACGTTATGATTTAACCGGAGCACCCTTGGGCACTTTCATTACATCAAGCTTAAGCTTTGCACAGCAAATAATAAAATTGAGTAATGGAAACATTGCAACCTGTTTCTTCAGCGGTACAACGACATCGGGTTTATTAATTACTGATTCCACAGGTGCAAATATTATCAATACTTTTCAGACAGTTACGGGTCTCCGTGGTGCATGGCAGCTCCCGAATGGAAACTTTATGGTAACAAATGCAGCAGGTGTCCACGAAATGAACGGCACCACAGGAGCTTTGATAAGAACGGTTGCTGCTGCTGCAAACTTTCAGTATTTCGGATTATATAATTCAGACATTCTGGTTGGCATCAATCCTGTTCAGACAAGCAATATTGCAGATGGTTACAAATTAGGAAATAACTATCCTAATCCCTTCAATCCTGAAACAAATATTGAGTTTAAAATTGCAGAGACAGGGCAGGTTCAATTGAAAGTTTATGACGCAACAGGAAGAGAAGTTGCAAATCTTGTTAATCAGAAAATGAATCCCGGAAGCTACAACGTTAAGTTTAATGCCTCAAATTTGAACAGCGGAATATATTTTTATACACTAACTGCAAATAACTTCCGCGAAACGAAAAAAATGATATTAGTAAAATAAAATTTATCTGTATTTTTTATAAATCCCTTCAGGAATTTATTTTTCTGAAGGGATTTTTGTTTCAAGCTCTTTCATTGCTTCCGTAACTACGCCATATTCGAATCCCCTGGATAATAAATATTGAAAACATTTTCGCTTCCTTTCGGTTTCATTTTTCGCTTTCACCTTTTTGGAATATTTTTTCAGAACCGTAACTGCTGCTTTCTGTTCTTTCTCTCCGGGATATAATTCAAGAATGTTTTTTTCTATAGTCTCTTTTTCGATTCCTGATTGCAGGAGCTTTTGTATTAGCAATCTTCTTCCTATAGGTTTTCTGATAGTTTTGCTCTCAATTAATAACTTGGAATAATGGTCGTCGTTCAGATATCGAATGTTCTCAAGCCAGTTTATTACTTCTTTAATTGAATTTTCAGAGAGCTTCAGTGCAGTTAATTTCTTTTCAATTTCTTTTTTACTGCGCGGTTTGTATGCGAGATATTTCAATGCCGTTTTCTTGCCGAAATTTATTTCATCATAAAGCTTTATTTCTTTTATCGCCTGCTCTGTAACTTCGTCACCTTTACGAAGACGAAATTTAACCAAAGTATCTTCATAAATTCCCATAAAAAATCTATCCTCTATAAAAATACTGCAGCGGTTCTTATCTTTCTCCTGTCTTGTAATTTCAGTAATTATCATACCGCAAAATATAAAAAACAAATGAGAAGCTAAATGAGGTAAATTTGAAGCAATAAAAATTTAATATGGAAGGGGTATAAAATAAAATAGAGACGCAAAATCTTGCGTCTCTACTAATTCTTAGTATGCTTTATAAATCCCGGCAAATCGGACTTCGCTGCATTCAGTTTTTAAACTACTTAGATTTCTTTTCTTTTACGGTTTCTTTTGCGAGTTCATCAACACTATTTCCATTTACAGCTGCACCATTAACCAAGCCCATACTTTCTCTGATTTGGTTGAGAACCTTATCAGCTAAGTCAGGATTATCAATAAACATCTTTTTGAGTCCGTCACGTCCCTGAACTCTGTAATCCTCATAAGTGAACCAAGCACCGCCTTTTTTGATGATTTCTTTTGAAACGGCAACATCGATAAGGTCACCGACTTTCGAAATTCCTTCGTTGTATAAGATATCGAATTCAACTTCTTTGAACGGAGGAGCAACTTTGTTCTTAACTATTTTTACTTTTGTTCTGTTACCTGTTACATCTGTTCCGTCTTTGATTTGTCCTATTCTTCTTATGTCCATTCTGATTGACGCATAGAATTTCAAAGCTTTACCGCCGGTTGTTGTTTCGGGACTTCCGAACATAACACCGATTTTATCACGAAGCTGGTTAGTAAAAATCAAAACAACGTTTGATTTTGCAACCGCTGCAGTTAGCTTTCTGAGCGCCTGTGACATCAATCTTGCCTGCATGCCCATAACTGCATCACCCATCTCGCCTTCAATTTCAGCTCGGGGTGTCAAAGCAGCAACAGAATCAACAACAATAACATCAAGCGCATTGCTTCTAACAAGAGTTTCGCAGATTTCAAGCGCTTGCTCACCATATTCCGGCTGAGATACAAGAAGATTGCTTACGTCAACACCAAGCTTCTGACCGTATGAAGTATCAAGAGCATGCTCTGTATCAATGAACGCAGCAAGTCCTCCCTGTCTTTGAGCTTCGGCAATTATGTGAAGACAAAGCGTGGTTTTACCTGAAGACTCAGGACCGTAAATTTCAATTATTCTTCCTCTCGGAACTCCGCCGATGCCAAGCGCAGCATCAAGTGAAATAGAGCCGGTTGAAATCGAAGAAATTTTTGCAATCGGTTTATCACCAAGACGCATTATTGTTCCGCGTCCGTGGTCTTTTTCAATCTGCTCCATTGCTATATCTAATGAACGGAGGCGGTTTGTTTTTTCGTCTGACATAATTTTGTTTGTTATAGTTTTAAAATTTTCTTATTCAAATATACAGGAAACAAATCAATTGTTATTCTAATTTTGTTAGAATAAATTTCTTTCCTTTATTTGAATCTGCGCATGATGTGAAAACTTTGTTTTTAATTACTTATAATGTAATAATCTTTTTTTAAAATAAAAACAAAATTTTAAATACCTTAAATAATTAAGCCATAAATTTACCCATAATGCTGAAATTGAACAATTTTTATAGTTTTTTGGGCAAAAAAATACCCGCGTTTAGCGGGTATTTTAATATATAACACCTGAATTTATCAGGGTGGTTATTGCTTTAATCTTATGAACAGCCCGAGGTTTCGCCACATGTTTCGCATTTCAGACAAGTGCCGTTTCTTACCATCGTAATTGACTGGCAGTTCGTACAAATGTCACCTGTGTAACCTTTAAGCTTTGCCTGTCTGATTTTATCTGCATTAGACTCACCGTTAGATGACATTGGAGAAACTGCAACCTTTGGCTTTACGGCTGTAACTGTTGCTGCAGTGCTTTTCATCTGAGGTGCAGATGAAGACTGTGCATCATTATCATTTGAAACCGGCTTTATCTTTATCGACGGATCTGAAATAGTATCGTCTTTCTTTGCATCATAGAATCTTTCCAAGAAAATTTCTTCTTCATCATAATCTTCATCATCTATTTTTGCAATTGCATCAATAGGTCCTCTCAATTCTTCTTCCTCGATGTGTGAAAGGTCGGTTCTTGAGAGATACGTTACTGCAAGCTCTCTGAAAATATAATCGATGATGGAAGTCGTCATTTTAATTTTCGGATTACCGATGACAATTCCGTTCGGTTCAAATCTTGTATAAACAAACGCATCAACGAACTCATCCAGCGGAACGCCATGCTGAAGTCCGAGAGAAATCGCAATCGCGAAACAGTTCATTAAGCTTCTGAATGCGGCGCCTTCCCTGTGCATATCGATGAAAATTTCACCAAGCTGACCGTTGTCATACTCACCTGTTCTTAAATAAACAGAATGGTTTCCGATTTTTGCTTTTTGAGTATATCCTTTTCTTCTGTAAGGAAGCTTTCTGCGTTTGGCAATGTATCTGTGAATGATTTTCTCAGCAACTTTTACAATGTCTCCGCCGCCTGATGCTGCCTTTGAAAGGTCTGCCGGTGTAAGTGTTTCCTCAGTATCATCACCTTCTTCATCGTCAGTCATGGAATTAAGCGGCTGTGACAGCTTAGAGCCGTCTCTATATAGAGCATTTGCCTTTAAGCATAATGACCATGACATCATATATGCGCTTTTCATGTCTTCGATGGTCGCTTCGTTCGGAAGATTAATAGTCTTTGAAATCGCCCCCGAAATAAACGGCTGAGCTGCAGCCATAATCTTTATGTGCGCATTAGCGTGAATGTACCTTGTACCTTTTTTACCGCATTTATTTGCGCAGTCAAAAATCGCATAATGCTCTTCTTTCAAGTGAGGAGAACCTTCAATCGTCATAGTTCCGCAAACATAATCATTTGCTTCATCAATCTGCTCTTTCGAGAAACCAAGAGCTCTTAGTATATTAAAATTAAAATCATCAAGCTGTTCTTCTGAGAATCCGAGAACGTTCATGCAGAATCCTGCGCCTAATGAATGTTTATTGAACACAAAATTAATATCAAAAGCAGTCGGTAATTGTTTCTCTATATTCTTTATTATTTCTTTAGTGAAACCTTTTTCTATTAAAGACTGAGGATTGATATGCGGACATCCGATTAGCGAGCCGTGCCCCTTTGTGTACTTAATAATGTCTTCAATTTCATTTTCGGTATAACCGAGGTTTTTCAATGCTGGTGGTACGGATTCGTTTATAATCTTGAAGTAACCGCCGCCGGCAAGTTTTTTAAATTTCACCAAAGCAAAATCAGGTTCAACCCCCGTTGTATCGCAGTCCATAAGAAGTCCGATTGTTCCTGTCGGAGCAATAACGGTTACCTGAGCGTTTCTGTAGCCGTATTTCTCGCCAAGGTTATATGCTCTATCGGCATCTTCTCTTGCAGCTTTCAATAAATCATCAGGACAGTATTTCTTTTCAATTCCAACAGGATATATTGTAAGACCTTCATACTCATGCTGGTTTATGTTATATGCAGCGCGCCTGTGATTTCTGATAACGCGAAGCATGTTTTCTTCGTTCTCTTTATATCTCGGAAATGGTCCGAGTTCCTTTGCCATCTGTGCTGAGGTCGCATAAGATGTCATGTGCAAAATACAGGTTAAAGCACCTGTGATTGCAAGAGCTTCATTTGAGTCATAAGGAATTCCCTGTCTCATTAATAGAGCGCCGAGATTTGCATATCCAAGACCGAGCGTTCTGTAATCGTATGATAACTGGGCAATTTCTTTACTCGGAAACTGAGCCATTAATACACTGACTTCAAGAACGATTGTCCATAATCTTGTTGCATGACGATATTTCTCGATTTCAAACTTGCCTTCTTTTTCATCGAAGAATGTTACAAGGTTAAGTGATGCAAGATTACAAGCAGTATCATCGAGGAACATATACTCAGAGCATGGATTTGATGCTTTGATTTCTCCGCCTTCGGGACAGGTATGCCACTCATTAATAGTGGTATGGAATTGAATTCCCGGGTCTGCGCAAGCCCATGCAGAATATGCAATTTCTTCCCAAAGCTCTCTTGCCTTTAAAGTCTTGCAAGGTTTCGGAGCACGTCCTTCTTTTGCTGCTTTTTTAAGCTCGGTTCTGAAATATAAATTCCAGTCGCTGTCATTTTTAACAGCTTCCATGAACTCGTTGTTTGCGCGAACGCTGTTGTTTGAGTTCTGTCCGGAGACAGTCATGTAAGCTTCCGAATTCCAGTCTATGTCATAAATAGGAATAAAAATCTCTTTATAACCAAGCTTTGCAAGCTGAATAACTCTCTCTATATAATTGGCAGGAATCAAAGCACGCTTTGCTTCGGAAATTGCTGCTGCTAAAACTTTATTGCTCTTTCTGTCGAAGCCGTCATTTTCAGGATGAACACTGTGGCAAGCTTTGATTACTTTATTAAGATGAATGTTTAAAACTTTTGAACCGACAACAAGGTCGGCAACTTTTTGCTCTTCGACAACTTTCCAATTGACATATTCTTCAATATCAGGATGGTCAAGGTCGAGCGTAACCATTTTTGCAGCGCGTCTTGTTGTTCCGCCTGACTTAATAGCTCCTGCGCTTCTGTCACCGATTTTTAGAAACGACATTAATCCCGATGAACGACCGCCGCCGCTGAGTGACTCGCCTGAACCTCTTAAGTTAGAAAAATTAGAACCTGTTCCTGAACCGTATTTGAACAATCTTGCTTCACGAACCCACAAATCCATGATGCCGCCTTCGTTCACTAAATCATCACTGACTGATTGAATGAAACATGCATGCGGCTGCGGATGTGTATATGCATCCGAAGATACAACTAATTGTTTTGTGCTCGGGTCAACATAAAAGTGTCCCTGAGACGGACCTGAAATTCCATAAGCCCAGTTCAAACCCGTATTGAACCATTGAGGCGAATTAGGAGCTGCCATTTGTTTTGCAAGCATATAAAAAAGCTCGTCATAGAAATTTTTGGCATCTTCTTCCTTATCAAAATAACCGTATTTCCAGCCCCAATATGTCCAGCATCCGGCTAATCTGTGGAAAACCTGCCTGGAATCGACCTCTGAGGTGAATCTTTCGTCTTCAGAAAGAGGACCCAATTTGTCCAAATCCGGTTCGGAAGGACAAAGCCAGTCAGGAATGCCTTCCTCTTTAATAGTCTTTAGATATTTTGGAACTCCCGCTTTGCGGAAATATTTTTGAGCAATAATATCAGTTGCAACCTGTGACCAGTGTTTCGGAATAATGATGTCATTCATTTCGAAAACAACAGAGCCGTCAGGGTTGCGTATGATAGAAGTTCTTTTTTCATACTCAATAGCTTCTGAAGCTTTTACGGAATTAGGTATTAGCAACCTGTTAACTTTCATTATTACTTATGTTAAAATTATTTGTATTAAAATTTTTTTGCGGAGAAAATTCTCTGAAGATTTGTTCACTAAAATTTTTTTCTTCACCCTTCATTAAAACCAGAAACCCTTTTAAAAACTTTTTACAGAAAAAAAATCCAACAAAGGCAATGAACCCGTGTTGGACGCATTATTTTTTACAAACTTATTTTTATGTTCAGTCTTAGATTATTGTATCGGTTATCCTTGTTAAATTTTTCTCTCAATTAATTTTGATGTTCTGTGAGTTGAGTTGTTATATCAAAATTAATAGAACTGTTTTATAAATGCAAAGGGTAAATTGAAAATTTCACTATTGACTTTTAACTAATTTTTATCCGAGTGTCACCAAATGGTAAAATTTTTCTTTTCACCTGCCAAAAATTTTTCATTTGCAACTATTGACAAAGGTCTAAGATTTTAATATAACCAAACCAAGTTTATAAACTGCTCTATTAATTATAAAATTATTTTTACCGGTCTGTTTAAACCGACTCGGTATGTTTTTTGTAATTATTTAAAATTGCCTGCCATCCGTTTCTTTGTAATTCTTCACTGTGAGTATTTTCCATATCAAATGTTTCAGTAACTTTTGTTCCTCCTTCAACGGGAGTGAATTCAACTTTCACATGTCTGTTATCATCCATATCATATTCAATAAGTTCATTTGTTTTTACATTGGTATATGTTCCGCCGAAATCAAATCCTGAGCTTCCGTCTTTTGCCTGCATTCTTGCTTTGAACTTTCCGCCTGTTCGTAAATCATTTTCTCCCGCTGGTGATTCCCAATCGTCGGATGCAAAATTCCATTTTGTAATATGCTCAGGTTTAGTCCAGGATTCCCATGCTTTATCTACAGGTGCGTTTACAACTGTTTCTACTGTAATTGCTTTTTTGTCCATTTTAGCTTTCTTTTTGAGGTTTTTAGGTTTAAAAATACGCTGTTTTTATATCGTTCTGAGCATATAAGGCAGCATAAAAACAATATGTTTGGTATGTAAAAAATTACATTAACTCATTCATAAATAAAATGAAAATAACATGCCCAATTTTTAACATTAAAAGCTAAAAGTTTAAGGTTTAAATAAACTTAAAAATTCTTAATTTCATTAAACAGTTTAAGAAAAAATGACAAGCGGAGAAAATTTTTTAAAGAGCAGCATAAAAGAATTTGAAGATTTAAAAAAACTCGGCGATAAATCTTTTTCGCAAATCAAGGATGAAGATTTTTTCTTTCAGCCGGATGAAGAGACAAACAGCATTGCAATAATAATTCGCCACATAAGCGGTAACATGCTATCGCGGTGGACAGATTTTTTAACAAGTGACGGAGAAAAAGAATGGCGCAAAAGAGATGAAGAATTTGAAAAACTTTTTTATACAGATAAAGATGATATAATCGAAAGATGGGAAAAAGGATGGAAGTGTGTGTTCGATGCTGTGGGAAGCTTAACTCCTGATGACCTTATGAAAACTATTTACATAAGAAGCCAGCCGCATACCGTCATTGAGGCAATAACACGTCAGCTTACTCATTATGGATACCACGTCGGGCAAATAGTCTATATGGCAAAACACCTGGCAAGAAATAGCTGGGGGAGCTTGTCGATTCCAAGAGGCAAAAGCGCAGAGTTTAATTCAAAGATGGAAGAGAAATATAAGAAATAAATTGAGTAATAATATTAGTACGACAGGCGTTTTGCCTGTCGGGACAGACAGGAATGTCTGACCTATTAAAAATTAATTTTAATAAACAAATATGAACATCGAAACACGCGAACTTCAGCCGCAGACAATTTTATCAATCAGAGAAAACTGCGAACCAAACACAAAAAGCATTGGTGATGCGCTTGGCAAAATTTATGATGAAATTGATGAAGTCATAAAAGAAAATAATCTAACAATAGCAGCTCCGTGCCTGACTATTTTTCACAGTTATACTGAAAAGGATGTGGAGATTGAAGGGGGTACTCCCGTTAATAAAGACAAAGAAATAAAATTAAGCGGAAGAGTAAAACTTAACGAGCTTCCGGGAGGAAAAACTCTTGTTGCTTCATATTACGGTCCTTATGAAGGGCTTGGAGATGCCTATAAAACATTTTTTGATTATATCAGAGATAATAATCTTCAGCCGCAAAGCGCGCCATGGGAAACTTACGTCATAAGCCAGCTGACCGAGCCGGATTCAAGTAAATGGCTTACAGAAATTCATATCAGTATAAAATAATTGAAAAATTAACGAAACTTATCTATTTTAAGCAAGGTTTATTCAAAACTTACGCCATAATTAATCAAAATACTAATAACATGAAAAACAATTCCGCCGTTGTTTTATTATTTTTAATTTTTGCATTTTTATCCGCTTTGTTTCTAACTTCATGCAGTAACAATTCACCCGTAACACCAAATACTGAAGTGACTTTTGATTCCGCCAGATATACATGGGAGAGAATAGATATACCATATAGCAATGTTCGTGATTTTTGTGTTGTCGATACAAATCATATTTATTTTATCCGGCAATCGAACAATCAATTTATTACTTACATAGACAGGCAATTTAACTCAATTTCATATACTGACAATAATTTTAATGCAACCTGTATTGGAAATGTCAATAATATGCTTTATATAGGAGGTTACAATATTATAGACGATAAACCGATGATTCAAAGATGGAATGGAACGGCATTAGAAAATGTCCCTGTCCCTGATTATGGAACTGATTTTGATTTATTGTTTGCTTTCCCGATGTCTAACGGAGAAATATGGTTTTCTGGAGCCAGCGGAAAAACTTTAAGAGTTTCAGGCAACAATGTATATCATTATGAGTTTGATTCAACAAGACTTGTCAGCAACATAAGCAATATAAATGGTGTAATTTATGCTGCAACTACTAAAGATACCGAACAAAAAAACACTTCTATATTAAGAATCTATAAATTTCAGAGCGGAACATGGAGTATAGCAAAAGAGCAAACTTTCAGCCCGAGTACTGAATTAGATTTTTTTAGCCCTTTTGTTAACTCAATTGAAAACCATATGTATGGTCTATGGGGAATTGGGAATATATATGACTTTGACGGTTTAAACCTTAATAAGGTCTTAACTTTACCTGAAATGATTGTAAACTTTAGAATAGCCGGAACCGGTTTAAATGAATTTACATTTCCCGGTTGGCGGAATGATTTCGTTGCCGCTGGGGACGGCTCTGTTTTCAACTGGAATGGAAATAAAATGAGTGTGGAGCTGCGCTTATATCAAACCGGACTTGCATATACAACATTTTATAAAAACAACTCATATTTAGTTTTGTGTGCAACAAATAGTTCGTTTTATGCCGATGTTTTATATATAGGTAAAAGGTAAAAATTTCAATAACGGTAATTTTTGTGGTATTGATTCTGCAAAGAAATTTTTTGAATTTTATTCAATTTAATTACCCTTGCTATGCGCCGGATGATACTTTCCCTTGTCTGTGTTTTACTCATTTCAAGCAATCTTTTTGCTCAGGAATTAACTTCCGAAGAAATATTCCAGAAATATAAAGACGTTATTGCAACAGTTTATGCATATGGTTTTGATGGGAAAAAAACAGAACAGGCAACCGGTGTTATATTAAAAGACCACGGATTAATTGTAACCAATTTCAGGTTTTTTTCGGGCAATGAACGTTTTGAAGTTATAACAGATAAGGATACTATAAAAGAACCTGAGATTATTGGAATTGACATAGAACGTGATTTGATGTTAATCAAACTACCGGATAATGATTACCCTATTGTTCCCATTAGCAATAGTGATAATATAAAAACAGGTGAAAAAATTTATGCAATTGGAAATCATCTGGGTTTTAACAAAACCATTACTGAAGGAATTCTGAGCGGTATAAGGAATAAAGTAAATGAGATTCATGCAAAGTTCATTCAGATAACTACCCCCATTTCTTTCGGAGGTCAAGGCGGTCCTGTAATAAATACAAAGGGTGAAATAATAGGAATTGTATCTTCCGAAACAGTAAAAGGCGAAAACCTTAATTTTGCCATACCTGTGAATGAAGTATTTAGTGTTCCCCAAATGTCATTCAAGGACAAAAAAAAGCTGGAAGCTCTTAATCTTTTTCTTCAGGGGCTTAAATCTATAAAACAGGGAAAAAATCAGGAAGCAATTGAGTTTCTTACAAAATACCTGGTTGAATTTCCTAATGATTTCCGTGGATATAATTACCGGGGTCTTGCTTATACTTACAGAAAGATGTTTGATAATGCAATTAAAGATTTCAATAAAGCAATATCACTTAATAACAATTTTTTGCCTGCATATTCAAACAGGGGTGATGCATACTATAAATCGGGAGATTATGAAGAAGCAGTAGAAGACTATACCATTCTTATAAAAAAAGACCCGAAAGACATGTACGCGTATATAGCCAGGGGCATGGCGCATTTTGAAAATGCAGATGTCTGGGCTGCAATAGAAGACTGCACCAAAGTAATAGAAAATGACAAAAATAACTTTGACGCATATTATACAAGAGGTAAAGCATATTATAGAGCCAAAAGATATAATTCGGCAATGGAGGACTGGAAGGAAGCATTAAGAATACAACCCGGAATGAAAGGTCAATTAGATTATTTTATAGACAACGCCGACGGACACAGAGTCTGGGGTTATTAAAATAAATTTAAGAATTAATATATTTTTATGAAGAAAATCATACTTTCTCTAATTTTTTTACTTGTTACAGGAAAAAGTTTTGCTCAGGATTTAACTTCAGAACAAATCTTTGACCTTTATAAAGATGCCGTCGTAGTAATCAACGCATACGGCTTCGACGGAACAAAATCAGGTTCGGGCAGCGCCGTAATTGTCAAAGACAAAAACCTGATAGTAACTAATTTTCATATTCTTTCAGGAAATGAGAAAATAGAAATTATCACTCATAAAGATACTTTAAAAGACCCGGAGATTATTGGTGTGGACATTGACCGTGATGTATTATTATTAAAACTTCCTCATACCGACTATCAGGCAATACAGGTAGGCAACAGTGATGATGTTAAACCGGGACAAAAGATTTATGCAATAGGAAATCCAATGGGACTGGAAAATACAATCTCTGAGGGGCTTGTAAGCGGAATAAGAGATTCCGTGACTGACATAAAAATGAAGTTCATTCAGATATCGGCAAGCCTATCACCGGGAAGCAGCGGCGGTGCTGTTATAAATTCAAAAGGCGAACTGATAGGAATCAGTTCGATGGGTATGAAGGAAGGACAAAATCTTAATTTTGCAATCCCAATAAATGAAGTATTCGACATACACCAGACAACCTATACGGACAAAAAGAAGCTTGAGGCATTAAACTTTTTTCTGCAAGCGCAGGAAAATCTTGAACAGGGAAAAAATAAAGAAGCAATAGAGTTTCTTGAGAAATATTTAAAAGAATTTCCCGATGACCACAAAGGCTACAATTACCGGGGTCTTGCATACACAGGCAGGAAAATGTATAAAGAGGCATTGGCAGATTTCAATAAATCGATAAAGATTAACGCAAAGTATGCACCTGCATATACAAACCGCGCGGACATATACTTCAAGACTGAAGATTTTGAAAAAGCTATAAAAGATTACAGTTCCATTATCAAAATGTTTCCTGACAACATATATGCTTATTATGCAAGAGGCATTGCGAGAATGTCAAACGAAGATAACTCTGAAGCTGCGGAAGATTTTACGTTTGTTATCAAAAAGGATAAACATTATACTGCGGCATATTTAAACCGAGGCATAGCATATTATAAAGACCACCAATGGGAACTGGCTATCGTGGATTTCAAAACTGCAATCAGCATAAATCCGGGATTGAGAGATGATTTACAGCCTTTAATCGACCAGGCAGATATATTATGGCAGGCAGGTGTGAAATAAGCCGGGAACATATGATTTCTTCAATCTGCTCCTCAAAATGACATACTTTTAATTTCTTTCAATTCCGTTTCATTAAAAAATTAATTTATTTAGTTTTGAAACTAAATTAATGTAACCCTGATGAAAAAACTTCTTCTACCTTTCTTGCTTGTTGTCGTATTTGTTTATTCATGCAATAATAACGGTGTTGGTCCTGAAAATACTTATTATTGGGAGCTAATTGAGTTTAACCGCGTTTCGGATTTTAATGCCCATCTCATAGACGATACTGCTGTAGTAAATCACGCTAAAAGCGGACAGGGACATGGGAGTTATCCCGGTGTTGATAATTGGTTTTCAGTAAGAATTGATTCAGGTGAAGCTGTCTGGGGAGGATTACCCGGGCAATCTCAGTTTTATTCAATAGTTGCAACGATTGACTCAAGCAAAGGTGAGAAAGTAGCATACTGGATGCTGCTTCAGGTGAAACAGAATCCTGTATTTGGATACAGAAAATATGTCGGCGGATACCGTCTTAATAAAACCATAAATGCCGCAATCTCAAAAACTCTTGCAAATCCTCAATACGGCAATGGAGGAGGATGGCAGATATTCATCGAAAATTTTTCTCACGACCTGATAAAGTTTAATGAGATTACTTTGAAGGATACTTCGGTTACTTTTAATTAATACAAATAAAAAATCCGGTTCAACTTAATGTTACCGGATTTTTTATTAACATTAACAAAATTATTTTTAATATTTAAATAAAGTCCATGGCTGGCTCGGACGGCTGATTAAATAACCTGCCTGCCAGTTCCATTGCGGATGGTCTTTCAAAAATTGTTCCGCGTTAAATGCAACACCGTCTGCTCTTCCGAACCTTCCCCACATTTCCATATTCTTTGCAAGGTCTGTGGTTGTTACTTTGCCTTCGACCGAACCTGCGGGATAATACGGGATATTCCATACGGCGTTCGGGTCACTAACATAATACATAGGGTCAACGTCATAATGCGAACAAATCGTTCTCGAACATGGATTCTCTTTTTGCAGATATACATCATATGTATCTGCAAGCATAGTTTGTCCGACTTTTTCATCTATTTGTCCATAGAAGCTGTCTAATACCTGAGGCCATCTCACCCGGCGTGCACCTGTCTGCTGACGGATATCATTATATCCGACATCGGTACATTCAAGATTTCTGATTTCAGGGTCATCAGGCGCATTGTCACCAAAGAAATATCCGTCGGTTTTCTTTTTTAAGCTTGTATAAATAAGTCCTTGCTCATAATCTGCAATCTCTCCTGTTTTTATGTCACCTATGAGCCACATGTTTGCATAACCTCCGTTATTTTTTGCGTCCATGAGAGATATCCATTCATCGATACTGTTTGCATACTGGCAGGCATTTCTTGCGCGGACATATTCAGGAGTTTTTGTAGTATCATACCCCTGGAAGCCAACAATTGTAGTTTCAAGAACAACGATGCCTCCGCCTGTTACCCAGAAATCTGTCATACTTGCAATCCATCCCGGCGCAGTTTGCATAACAATCTTATTTCCGTTTGTCGGAGTAATTTCAACTATTGCATTAAAATACTGACCGTTCCAGAATTCAGTAAAAGATGTATGACCGATTACAATCTTTCCGTCCTTTGTTGCCGAACCTGTCGCTATGAATCCGCTGCAATGCGCTTTTGCAAAACGTCCTGTCGGACCCGAGCTGGCATAAATCGACATCACAGTCGGCCACCAATAGCCCGTCATTTCCATATATGCATTATACCCGATTACATCATCGAGTGTTGTCGGCACTCCGCCTTTTGTAAAACCGGAAGCAATACCGCTCATTTCGTCAAGATATTCTTTTGGAATTTTCGGCTTATGTATTCTTGCAGCGCTTTCAACAAAGAACGAATAATCCATTCCCATAGTCTGCAAAGTCATTGCTTTATAAGTTCTTATTGCAGCTGCATAATCCTGTGCTGTGAGATATCCGTATTGAAATCCTCTTTCAAACGGCTCGCCTTTTATTTTTATATGCATCCAACCGTTAATGTCCGTTCTGCTTGCTTTACTCATCCATGCTTGCTCTTGAACAGTTAATAAACTCTGCGAATAAGAATTATTACATAAGACGAATATCACGCAAAATGAAAAAATAATTTTTGGAATTAACGTTTTCATTTTTATTTCCCTAATTTAAATTTTCTTTATTGGAACATAGCAGGATTTATAATATAATCCTGAATTGCGCTGATAGGAATTTCTAAATCTGTCGGACCGTATGCATAAGCTGCAATATCATAAGCATTATAATAAAATATTAACTTGCCTCTGGAAATCCCGAAATTATTTGTATATGTCAATGTATCGTTAAACAACACACTGTTTAAAGGCTCATTTGATTTCAGGCCTCTTACTTTTCTGAACTCTGCAACAATAAGCTCGTTAAGCTTTTTCTCAAATCCGGGTTTCAGAACGTCTGATAGCTGAAGACGATTGCCTGTATTCCAGTCGAAGTTGTAATAAAAAAGGTTAGTATTCGGATGCGCACCTCCTAAAAATGAGAATACACCAATTGTATAAACAATTACTGCCGGGTTATAAAACGGAATGCTTGTATTTACTTCCTGCGACCATGGAATAACATCTGCGCCGTATCCCCGGCTTGTCATATCTGTTTTATAACTGTTATATCCGGCCATAAATGTATCAAGGACAGCGTTCACTGTAAGTTTACCTGCAACGGTATCGCTGGTATAACTAAAAAATAGAGTACTGTCGAGCATCATCTGATTAATTTTATCTTTAGCCGGACCTTGTAATAATTTTGAAAAAATAATTTCTGTATATGTGCAGTTCGAATCATTTTTAGTACAGTTGTTCGGGGTTGACCTGTAATAAACCTCACTGATTGCAAATTCATCGGAATGAGTAGTGTCTATTTTTCCGCTTGATGTATTTGACGTATTTGTTGTTCCGGAATCTTTACTGCCTGAAGTTTTTATTGTGGTTTTTGAACCGCAGGAAATTAAAACCACCGTTAATGCAACAACGATAAAAAATTTTGTGTAAAGTTTCATAGAGGAAGTTTTTAAAGTTATTAAAATTGGATGTTGATTTGATGATTAGGTTAAAACTAAATTAATTATTTAGTTTTTATTTATCAACGTTTTTATTTTACTAAGCAGGTTGATTGACTCAAGAGGAGTGATGTTGTTGAGGTCAACTTCTTTTAAAAGCTTCTCTATTTCTGGTTCAAGCGCTTTTTCAACTTCAAAGAGAGAGATTTGGAGGTCATCTTTATGCTGTCTGCGGTATTCCTTATCTTCAAGCGTTCTTAAAATTTCTTTTGCACGGTCAGTAACCGATTTTGGCAGTCCTGCCATCTGTGCAACCTGAATTCCATAGCTGTGATCTGCTGTTCCGGGATTTATCTTCCTGAGAAATATTATTTTATCATTAATTTCACGGACTTCAATTCTATAATTTTTAATTCGCTCATACATATCTGCAAGAGCATTGAGTTCATGATAATGCGTTGCAAATAATGTCTTTGCAGTTACGTTCGGGTTTTCGTGCAGATATTCAGTCATCGCCCATGCAATCGAAATGCCGTCATAGGTCGAGGTGCCTCGTCCGATTTCATCAAGAAGAATTAAGCTTTTCCCTGTGCAGTTGTTAAGGATATTTGCAGCTTCGTGCATTTCAACAAGAAACGTGCTCTCGCCTTTTGCAATGTTATCCGATGCGCCGACACGAGTAAAAATTTTATCTACAATTCCGATTGATGCGGAACGCGCAGGAACAAAACAACCAATCTGCGCAAGCAGTGTTATCAAACCAACTTGACGCAAATAGCTTGATTTACCGCTCATGTTTGGTCCTGTGATAATCAGAATCTGGTTATCGGCAGTATCAAGCATAGTATCATTTGAAATATATTTATCTCCGGCAGCAAGAAGCTGTTCGATGACAGGATGCCTTCCGTCTTTGATAATAATTTTTTCTGAATCGTTGATTTCAGGCAGAATATAATCATACTGCTCCGATACTTCCGCAAAGCTCGTAAGCACATCAAGTGCTGCAATGAATGCGGCATTCATTTGAATGTCATCAGTAAATTGCAGAATAAAATTTCTCAGTTCATTGAAAATCCTATTTTCAATTCCGGAAATTTTTTCTTCCGCATTTAAAATTTTATCTTCATATTCTTTAAGCTCAGGAGTGATGAACCGCTCTGCATTAACAAGAGTCTGCTTACGAATATAATCGGAAGGGATTTTATCTAAGTTTGCTTTTGAAATGATAATGAAATATCCGAACACTTTATTGAAATCCACACGCAGTGAAGCAATTCCCGTGCGTTTTTTCTCGCGGCTCTGAAAGTTTTCCATCCATGTTTTACCGTTAATCAAAATATCTTTTATTTCATCAAGCTCAGCATCGTATCCTTTGTTTATTATTCCGTAACTATCCGCGCCTGATATATAATTTTCATTTAGCACTTTCCCGATTTCGGCAACAAGCTCAGGTAAATCTTTTAAATTACCTGCGATTGATTTGATTGCAGATGAATTAAACTTGTCTAACTTTCGTTTTATTTCGGAAATTTTAATGGAAGAAATTTTTAACTGCTGAACATCTCTCGGGACTGCCTTGCCTGTTGAGATTTTCGAAAGCAGACGTTCTGTGTCTGCAATTGAATTCAAATCCTCGATTATTTTTTTTCTGTCGGTTTTGTTTTTGAATAAATCATTAACTGCTTCAAGACGTTTCTGAATCTGTTCCAGTTTTTTGAGAGGTCGTGAAACCCATTTCTTCAGTAATCGTCCGCCCATTGCAGTGCGGGTTTTATCAAGAATCGAAATAAGTGTTCCTTCCCTGCCGCCTTCTGCAATCGATGAGGTAATTTCAAGATTTCTTTTTGTAGATGCATCAAGAATTATATAATCACTGTAATCATAAATCAAAATTTTCTTAATGTGAGCAAGATTTGTCTTTTGATTTTCGTTTAAATAATTCATTATCAACCCTGCGGCAATAATCCCCTCGCGCATGTTATCTAATCCGAAACCTTTCAATGATTGTGTTTTGAAATGCATTGTGAGAAGCTCAGTCGCATAATCAAAATTACAGACCCAATCATCAATTTTGGAAATAGTAAAGTTTTTTGGCTGTGATGCTTCCAGACCTGAGTCTTCTATTCCAAGCAGAGTAAATATTTTTTCTTTTTCCTTTTTTGGAATTAAAACTTCGACAGGATTAATAATGCTTAATTGCTCTTGCAAAGATGTAATTGGGATTTCACATGTCCCGAACTCTCCTGTCGATACATCGCAAAAAGAAAATCCACAAACACTGTCTTTAATATATATTCCGGCGAGAAAATTATTTGACTTATGGTCGAGAAGTTTTTCTGAAAAATTTGCTCCGGGAGTTACAACTTCTATAACATCACGTTTAACAATCCCTTTGGCATGCTTAGGGTCTTCCATTTGCTCGCATACTGCAACGCGATGCCCTGCTTTAACAAGCTTAGGCAGATAATTATCAAGCGCATGATGCGGAAATCCTGCAAGCGGAACCTCAGAAGCAGCGCCATTAGACCGTTTGGTTAAAGTGATTCCCAAAACCTTCGATGAAAGTATTGCATCATTTTCGAATGTTTCGAAAAAATCTCCCATGCGGAAAAGCAAAATCGTATCCGGATAGCGGGATTTGATTTTACGATACTGCGCCATTAATGGAGTTTCACTCTTCGTCATTGAATTGATAAAAAATTATACACAGAGGTCACAGAGGAAATTCCAATCTAAATTGAAAATCTTCTTATGCCTTTCTTTAATAAAGTTTCGTTAAAATTTATTAATAATCCGACTTTCTTACTGGATAGTTTTAGATAAGTTAATATTTGTGCCTCATGCACAGGTAATATCTGTTCAACTGATTTTAATTCAATCACAACAGAATCTTCAACTAATAAATCCATTTTGTATCCAAATTCAATCAACAACTCTTTATATATAACCGGTAATATTATCTCTCTTTGAACTTTTAATCCTGCTTTCAATAATTCATATTCTAAGCATTTTTGATATGCTGATTCCAACAAACCCGGTCCTAGTGTACTATGTATTTCAATACTTTTTCCAATAATTAATTCGGTAATTTTGTTAGTCTCCATTTTTTCTCTGTGAGCTCTGTGTAGAAAAAAGAATAATGGAATTTAGTAATTTTTAATCTTGTCTTTGAGGTATTTATTGAGGAGTTCGCGCCCGCGGAATATGTGCGCTTTTACTGTTCCAAGCGGAAGGTTCAATTCTTTTGCAATTTCTTCGTATTCCTTTTCCTGCTTGTGACGCATGGTAATGACCTGTCTGTATTTTTCAGGCAGGCTTTCGATTGCATCTTCAAGAACTTTTCTTCGCTGGTCTTCGATTATTTTTGTATCAGGCACGTAATCGGTATCAGGAATGTCAAACTTGTAATCACTTTCTTCCGATTCAATTTCCTTATCGATTGAAAATGTGTTAAGTTTTTTCTTGCGCAGATAATCAATCGAATTGTTTGTTGCAATTTTATAAAGCCATGTAGAGAAAGCAAACTGTCTGTCAAAATGCTGAAGTGAATTAAACGCTTTTATAAAAGCTTCCTGCGTAAGGTCTTCGACATCCTCTTTTTTGAAAATCATTTTATATATAAGGTTATAGATATGCTGATAATATTTTTTCATCAGCTTATCATATGCGGATTGCTTGCCGGCGAGCGCTTCTTCTATCAGGGATATGTCTTCGAGCTTGGATTTTGACTGGATTTCGGAGGCTTTTTCGTCTTTCATGAAGTCACAAATTACATCTATTATAAGTGAGTATCAATTTAGAAAGGATAGCAAAAATACAAAAGTTTTTAATAAAATTTATTTTCAGATTCCCATTTAACGAACTGCTGCTCGTCTCTGACGAGCAGTTTTATAAGATCATCAAAAGAAATGTTATATTTCCAATCCAGGTTTTTCTTAGCTTTTGAGTTATCGCCGTAAATCACCTCAAGCTCAACAGGACGCAATAAATTTTTATCTGTCTTTACATATTTTTTCTCATCAAGTCCCAGCTCATTGAAAACTTTTTTTACAAAATCATTTAAAGAATTATATTCTCCTGAACAGATTATATAGTCGTCAGGATTATCCTGTTGAAGCATCAGCCACATTGCCTTAACAAACTCAGGAGCATATCCCCAATCACGATATACATTAAGATTACCAAGCTTCAGTTCATTTGCCTGTCCGTTTTTAATTTTAACGGCAGTGTTAAGAATTTTTTTCGTTACAAAATTTTCACCGCGCAGACAGGATTCGTGATTGAACAAAATACCGCATACAGAATATAATCCATATGCTTCACGGTAATTTATTGCAATCCAATGTGCAGATGCCTTTGAAATGCTGTAAGGGCTAACAGGATGCAGAACGGAATTTTCGGTTACGGGCAGGTTTTCTTTTGATACCTTTCCGAACATTTCACTGCTTGAGGAATTATAAACTCTTATTTTGGAATTTACTATGCGAACTGCCTCGAGGAGATTTGCGGTGCTGATAATGTTAAACTCAAGCGTTCCTATCGGCTGCTCAAACGACAAGCCAACAGAACTCTGAGCAGCAAGATGATAAATCTCATCAGGTTTAACTTTGTCAAGAATGCGAATTATATTTGATAAATCCTGAAGGTTAGCTTTGTGAAGCTCAATTTTATCGCTGATTCCAAGATACATTAAATTTCGCAAACGAAACTCAGACGTATCTCTTGTTATGCCGACAACTTTATATCCTTTTGAAAGCAAGAGCTGTGATAAATACGCGCCATCCTGTCCGGTTATGCCTGTTATTAAAGCTGTTTTCATTTTAATAACTATACAGTTGACGGATTTTCGATTGCAATTTCTTTTTCAGTCGTTTTATCTTTCCTGACGAACGCCATATAAGCACCTGTAATCAATGCAAGAAGAATAATTATATTTGCAATCAAGCTTATGCTTTTTCCTGCGTAATATGTTTCAGGATAAAATCTCATTTCGACTTTATGTTTTCCCGGAGGAACGACAATCGAACGGAATAAATAATCAGTTTTATAAATCGGAGTTTCCTGTCCGTCTATGTACGCTTTCCAACCGGCAGGATAATAAATCTCACTGAACACAAGAAGATTGTTGCCTGTTGCATTCACGTCATACTCAAGATTATGAATATTTGCTGCCACAAGGTTTGCATACGCAGTCGAATCAGGCTTGTCTATTTTTTGATTTATGTTTTGTTCAAGATAAGCAATCTTTCGAGCATCAAAAGAAACATCTTTAATGTTATTCAAAATCTGCAATCCGTTTTCGACTTTATATTCATCCACAAAAAATGCTCTCGGCATGTATTTTGTATTTTCATAAACAAGCTTTTTTCCTTCAAAGACAAGAATAAAATTCGAGGTTTCCGGAGTTTCGGAAATCGGCTGATCGGAGAAAATATATTTTACATTTGCGAGTCCGAGCAGGTTTTGATTCATTCCTCCGATGACGTCTATTGCATCCTGATATATCCTGATTTTTGCTCCGTGATATCCGTTAAATTGATGAAACTTATAATATGCAAGGAAGTTGCTTGTTGCAAGCTGTCCGCGGTTCATATCAGCTATTCGATACTGATAGGTGTCAGGATCTTTTTTAAGAACAATATCAACGTAATCGCTTCTCGCAAACAACTGGTCTTTTTCGGTATTAGCATCCCAGTGAAGTGTCTTTGCGCTGATATTCCATAAGTCAAATACCGCAATGATAATAATGCCCGTATAAAAATACGACATTTTCATTTTGCCCTGCGTGTAGAAATACATTAAGGCAACTGCAATAGCAATAAGAAATGCATGAAGCCGCATGTCGGATACAACATTATCATACGCAAGCGAAGCAACCTGTGTGAAGTATTGATTTATCTGCTGAGGGGATGCTCCCTGCTGTTTTGCTTCAATTGCCTTCGGTCCGTTTAGAACGGAATTTTTATATGAAGACTCGAATCCAATGATCGAAATAATGAACATTAGCCCCGCAATCCCCCAGAACACAAAAGACCATTTTTTCATTTTTGCTTTCAGCACATTATCTTTTGCTGCTTGCACAATTGATTTTATGCCAAAGCCCGCAAGGATAACAAAAATTAAATCCATATAATAATGAATCATCACGGGTGCCCTGAAACTGCTGAAGAATGGAACGTAATTATAAAACATGTCATATAGTATGGGCCAGTTCCTGCCGAAAGATAAAAACAAAAAAATGAATATTATGAACGTGAACGCCTGAACAGAAGCATTTTTCCGGAAGTTAAATATGATTCCAACTATTGCCAGCAGCAAGACAATGACACCAAAATAAACAGGCGAGTCAGTGAACGGCATCTGCCCCCAATATATATTCTGACGCTGTCCTTCAATTTCAACTCCGCCAAAACCGTAATAATATGGAATAAAAAACGTAAGCACTTCACCCGGACTGAACGACCAGTTCGTTGCATAATTATAATCAAGCGGTTGCGAAACACCTGCATTCTCGGTCTGTGCAGTAATTCCTGCGGCTCCGCGGATTGAATATTTGTTATATTCCTTGATGGACATAATAATATCAGCGTCCATTGCAAGCGCAAAGATTGTTGATGCAATAAATACAGAGAGAGCCACAATTATCGGCTTAACCTGTTCTTTAGATAAAAGCTTATAGATTACAATGTAAAAGAAATAAATTCCTATCATAAGATAAGAATAAAACAACATCTGTATGTGATGAAAATGCAGTTGTATGTAAACAATAATTGCAAGAAGTGCGAAGTTGAATAAAACTTTAAATTTATTTTTGAATCCAGTATCAATGAGCCAATCAATGATTAAAAGTATAAGCGGAACGAAAGCAAACGTCATCATTTTAGTATGGTGTCCTGTTATAATCAACTGAATGATTGGAGTTGCAATCACTCCTGTCATTCCGCAGAAGAATGCTATTGTATTATTTTTAAATTTGTACCTTGTATATGCATAAAGAGAAATCCCAAAGAAAATATAATAAGGAAGTGTCAGAAAAAATGCGCTGTCACCTGCAATACCTTTGAGAATATTATCAAAAATGTATGAGAAAAAATTATGTGCGGAAGGAAGACCTGTCAGCATCGCCGCAAGGGCAGGCATGCCCCCGAATACATAAGGCACCCAGAGCGGGAATATTCCGTCTCTTTGTGCTTCATCAAGATATGTCTTAAAACTCATCGGTGAAAGATTATCTGCCGAAGCAAAAATTTTTCCCCCGAAAATTCCTTCTCTAAAAAAAATTATAACTAACAAAATGATGAGAGCAATATAAATATAATTCTGATATTTGATTAAATCGCTTTGTTTTTCTTTATATCCTGCAAGCGGTGAGTCTTTTCCTCGAGTTGATGTTAAAGATTGCGTTTTCGAAGTTGATTTTTTAGTCTTAGCCATTCATTTGAATTTTTTAGAGAAAAACCAAAATAATATAAATATATAACGAATATAAGGAATAATTTGAGAATAATTGTATTTAGAAATAAAGTTAAGATATTATTAAATCAATATTTAATATAGGTAAATATAACAGTTTAATACAAAAGAAAATGCTATTGAATTTGATTTATTAAAGTTTTACCTTGACAAACTAATTGGGAGGTTAGAATGAATATAATTACAAAATTTTCAGTATTTTTTATTGCATTTTTTGTGTTTTCAGCAAACGCATTTGCCGGATGGACAAATCAACCAAGTGGAACTGCTTCAAGCTTGCAATCAATATTTATGCTTGATGCAAATACCGGTTACGCTTGCGGAACAGGCGGTTCATTGCGTAAAACCACAAACGGTGGAACTACCTGGACCGGAATCACAACGGGAACAACAGACAGTCTTAACTCCGTTTATTTTCTTAATGCTAATACCGGTTACATTGTCGGTGCAAATGGTTTGTTAAGAAAAACTACAAACGGTGGAACAAACTTCACGACAATTCCTACAGGAGGAACTATATCCCTTAAATATATCTTTATGGTTAGCACCGACATAGGTTACATTGTCGGAAATAGCGGTAAGATTTTAAAAACAACAAACTCAGGCGCTAACTGGATTAACTTAACTACAGGTACTACTTTTAATCTTACATCAGCATATTTTATAAATTCAACGATTGGTGCCATTACTTCTTCAAATGGTTTTATATACACAACTACAAATGGTGGTTTTGATTGGTTGAGTTTTTCAGCAGGCAGCAATGCGAATTTTACCTGCGTAAGGTTAAATACTACATTAAAAATGATTGCAGGTATTCAAAACCCAATTGTCCCGGGAGGCAATATTGCAACAACAACTAACGGCGGCGCGAATTGGCAAATAACGGACTTAGGCAATACACGCGGAATCAGGACTATAGCTTTCCCATCTGTGGGAACCGGATATATGTTTGGTGATGGTGGAAATTTCTATAAAACAATTGATACCGGCCGTACCTGGATTAATATGACTCAGGGAACAGCTACTTATAATTCTTCTTCGTTTATTAACACAAACACCGGTTGGATTGTTGGAACAACAGGTACAATTTTAAAAACTACCGACGGCGGACTTTCAGCACCTGCAGCGCCTACAAACTTGGTAGGATTCCAATCTGCCCCAAGAAAAGTTTTTCTTTCCTGGTTTGATAATGCAACTAATGAACAGGGTTATAGAGTTGAACGCGGATTAAGCATGGCTGATTTTCAGATAATAGCTACGCTTCCTCCTAATAGTGTAGTTTATGTTGATTCAACAGTGGGCAATGCAACATATTTTTATCGCGTGAATGCTTTCCTTCTGAATCAAAATTCCCCGTATTCAAATGTAGTTATGGTTGGAGTTGTCGGAAATGAGGGCAATGCAACTAATGTTCCGGATAAATTTAATCTTTACCAAAATTACCCGAATCCGTTTAATCCTGCAACAAAAATTAAATTTGACATCGCACAAGCCACCCGTGTTACAATGAAGCTTTATAATGTTCTTGGAAAGGAAGTGCGTTCGCTCGTAAACAACACAGCTTATAATCCGGGTTCTTACGAAATTACAGTTGATTTCAGCAAACTGGAAAGCGGAATTTATTTTTACAAAATAATCACTCCTTCATATACCGAAATCAAAAAAATGACTTATATTAAGTAAGAAAATTAAATATATTTATTATCCATAACCGCTTTGGAACAATTCAAAGCGGTTTTTTTTTAATAAAACGTCATAATGATTTGTAAAATATGTTCTAAAAAATCCTCTTATTTCGGACAAGCAGAAATATTAAGTAAATATTCAATAAAATATTACAAATGTCCGGATTGCGGTTTTATTCAAACCGAGGAGCCGTATTGGCTTGAAGAAGCATATCACAGCACCATTAACAGAACTGATGTCGGTTACGTATACAGAAATGTACTCCTTTCAAAAGTTGTAAAAAAAATTATTTTCTATTTTTACAGCAAAACGGGAAAGTTTCTGGATTATGGCGGCGGGTATGGTTTGTTTGTCCGCTTAATGCGGGATATAGGATATGATTTTTACTGGGATGATGCTTACTGCGAAAATATTTTTTCTAAAGATTTTGAGTTGAAGGATGTAAAAGAAAAAAAATTTGAACTTGTAACTGCGTTTGAGCTTTGCGAGCACCTTGTAAATCCTCTTGAGGATTTTGAAAAAATATTAAAGTTTTCCCGAAACATTTTCATCAGCACGGAGGTATACCCAAAGACAAACCCCAATCTGAACGAATGGTGGTATTTCGGTCTTGAACACGGGCAGCATGTTTCGATTTATTCAAAAGAAACTTTTGAGTATCTTGCAAAAAAATATAACCTTAATTTTTATACCAACGGAAAAAATCTTCACCTCTTAAGTTCCAAAAAAATCAATTCATTGTTTTTTAAGTACATCAGTTTGTATTATATTTATATTTCACTGAGACCTTTTTCTTCGGTTAAAACATTAGTGAATAAAGATTTCGATTTGGTTTTAAATAGAATTAAATCCGGGAATTAATTTTATAAATTGGGAATAGTTCTAAAGCAAACAGTTAAAAATACAGTCATATCTTATGCAGGATTAATCATAGGATATATAAATATAATAATTTTATATCCTACTTATTTTTCTCTTGCTGAGTTCGGATTAATTTCTCTTCTGATGAGTGTTTCATTTGTATATTCCCAGCTTTCTGCATTCGGTCTTGTAAATACGATTATAAAATTCTTCCCTCATTTTAGAAATGAAGATAAAACACATGAAGGATTTGCGGTATGGATGATTGCGCTTATGTCAGTTGGATTTGTTTTGATTACCGCGCTTTATCTTGTTTTTAAACCGCTGATTGATGAAGCGTTTATCGAAAATTCACCGATTTTTCTTGAGTATTATTATTGGATAATTCCTCTTTCTTTATTTACATTGCTGTTCAATGTCTTCGAAAGCTTTGCGAGGGCAATTCATCAGACTGTTCTCTCAGCTTTTTTACGTGATGTTGTTTTCCGATTGTTGACAACTGCGGGAATAATTGCAGTTGCATTCGGCTGGCTTACATTCGACCAGTTCGTAGTTTACTTTGTTTTGATTCATGCCGTCATATTTGTTGTTTTATATCTGCAAATAATTATTTCAAAAGAATACAGATTCTTTTCTTTTATAAACAAAATCGAGAGAACAAAACTTAGAAGAATTATAAATTACGGGTTCTTCACACTTCTTTCCATTTCATCATATTATATTGCACTTAATCTTGACAGAATAATGCTTGGTTCGATGGTTGGTCTTGATATAGTCGGTATTTATCAGATTTATATTTTTGTGGGAACTGTGATTGTCTTTCCATACCGTGCGCTTGGACGAATTGCAGTGCCGTTAATTTCGGATAGCTGGAAGAATAACGACCTGCCGAAAATTGACACCATGTATAAAAAAACTTCTCTGATGCTTTTAATAATTTCGGTTATTCTTTATATCGGAATTATTGTAAACGAAAATAATTTATTGCTTCTGCTTAAAAAACCGGAGTTTGCAGGAACATTTGGAATTTTTATAGTCATAGGTTTATCATTTGTAATTGATGCTACAGGAGGAATAAACTCCGACATACTTGCTACTTCCGATAAATACCGTGTAGATACCGTTTTCAACATAATTTTTCTGGCAATAAACGTGATTTTAAATTTTGTTTTTATACCTATATATGGCGGGGTCGGCGCAGCGCTTGCAACAACATTATCATATTTAATTTTCAATGTGATGAAATGGCTTTACATAAAAATAAGATTCAAGATGCAGCCATTCGGATTGAAACATTTAATTGTTTTGCTGATTGCCGGCGCAGCACTATTAATCGGTATTTATTTGCCTGTAATCGGTAATGTATGGATAGATATTTTATACAGGAGCTGTTTGGTCGGAGGATTTTATTTCGGTACTATACTTTTGTTAAAAATTTCTGAAGATGTAAATGAAAAATTCATAAAAGTTTTAAGAAGGTTCGGTTTCGCAAGATGAAAGTAACTTATGACCATCAAATATTCATAATTTCAAAATTCGGAGGGGCTTCGCGGTATTTTGTCGAAATGATAAGCCGAATGGCGCAAAAGAAAGGTGTCGATGTTTCGCTTTTCATGGGATATTTCATAAATGAATATGGTCTGGAAAATTTTAAAAATCATTTTGCGAATTTCAACGGTAAGAAATACAACGAGATAAAAAAATCCAAGATGTTTATGTTTCATCTTGATAATTTTTTGTTCAAGAGTTTTTTAAAAAAATCTAACCCTGATATTTACCATACAACTTATTATAAATATCTTGTCCCTTCCTTCAAAGGAAAGAGAATCGTAACAATATTAGATATGATGCATGAACTTATGCCTGCTGCTTTTAGTAAATTTGACAAATCAGCGGAATGGAAAAAGGAAGCAGTCCGGAAAGCCGATGGAATTATCTCAATTTCGCATGCTACAAAAATAGATTTAATGAAGATTTATAACGTGCCTGAAGAGAAAATAAAAATTATTCATCTCGCAAATTCAATGAACACAAACGTAACGTCTGAACGCATAGTAAAAGAACCTTATATTTTGTATGTGGGGGGCAGGTGGGTATATAAAAATTTCAGAATGCTTCTTGATGTATTTGCAGGTTCAACTCATTTGAAAACAAATTTTAAAATAGCTGCATTCGGCGGTGGAAAATTTTCTGCCGAAGAACTCGAATACATGGACAAGCTCGGAATTAAAGATAAAGTAATATTTGATACGGGAGCAGATGAAAAACTTGCCGATTATTACAAATATGCTTCGGTTTTTGTTTATCCGTCTAAATATGAGGGGTTCGGAGTACCGCTTCTTGAGGCAATGAATATGGATTGCCCGATTGTTGCAAGTAATATAAGTTCGATTCCCGAAATCGGAGGTCCGGCGTGTTTGTACTTCAATCCTGATAGTCCCGATGACTTAAAAGAAAAGCTTGAAATTAGTTTAACAAAAGAAGATGTAAGAAATGATCTGCAAAACAAAGCAAAGGAATGGAGAAAAAATTTCAGCTGGCAAAAAACGGCTGACGAGACTTATGAATATTATAAACAAATTTTGAACAAGTAATGAATCCGAAAGTCAGCATAATAACGGTTACATATAACGCAGGTGAGTTATTGCAGAACACTTTAAACAGCATTAAGTCTCAGGCTTATGACAACATCGAATATATAATTATTGATGGAAAATCCGAAGATAATACAATTGATATTATCAAAAAAAATGAAAAGTTTGTTTCAAAGTGGGTGAGCGAGCGGGATAAAGGACTTTATGATGCAATGAACAAAGGAATTGAGCTTGCAACAGGTGATTACATCTGGTTTATAAATGCAGGTGATGAAGTTTATTCTAAAAATACTTTAGATAAAGTTTTTAAAACCGGACAAAATGCGGATGCATATTATGGAGATGTGCAATATATAGATGAAAATGGAAAAAATCTCGGGACACGGACTTTAAAGAAGCCGCCTAAAAACTTATCATGGGAAGATTTTAAGAACGGCATGATTGTTTCGCATCAGTCGATTATTCTGAAGAAAAAATATGCCGCGAAATATAACCTTGATTATAAATACTGCGCTGACCTTGACTGGATGATTCGCTCGTTAAAGAAATGTAAAGTAATTCAGAATACAAATTTGATTTTATCTAAGTTTTTAATCGGCGGGTATTCAAAAGAAAATATTATCCCATCGAATAAGGAACGCTTTAAAATATTAACAAAACATTTTTCAATATCAAAGGTTTTGCTGAGTCACATAGATATGTCATTTAAATTTGCAAAATATTACATAACCAACAAACGGAAATTATATTAATTAATACATTTATTCCAATCGATGCTGAAAGTTTTAAAAATAAAATATGAGATGATGCTGAGAAAACTCGGAGGAAAATTCGGGCTTGACCTGAAGATGACCGATGAGGAAAGATTTATGCTTCTCATCAAGCATCATAACATTGATTTAATTTTTGACATTGGCGCAAACACGGGACAGTATGCCGAGATGCTCTTTTCGCTAGGTTATAAAGGTAAGATTGTAAGTTTCGAGCCGCTTTCTGATGCTTATAGAGCAATGAAAAATAAAAGTGAACGAAATCCTAACTGGATTGCGGCAGAGCAATGCGCTATCGGAGAGTTTGATGGCGAGATAGATATTAACATTTCTGAAAATTCCGTTAGCAGTTCAATTATGAAAGTTATGGATGAACACACAAAAGCCGAACCTTCATCGAGAACGACAAAACAGGAAAAAGTTAAGATTCATAAACTCGATACAATTGCGAAACAGTATACCGGCAGTGCAAAAAACTTGTTGATAAAAATCGATACGCAGGGTTATGAAGATAATGTCATCGAAGGAGCTAAAGAAACAATTAAGCTATGCAAAGGAATGCAGGTTGAGTTATCTCTTGTTAAGCTTTACGAAGGACAAAAACTTTTTGATGAAATGGTGAAAAAAATTACATCACTCGGTTTCAGCTTGCAGCAAGTCGAACCGTCATTTACCGATAAAAACTCCGGCAAGATGCTTCAGGTTGACGGAATATTTTTCAGAGATTAATTAATTTTCATTTTACGAGCACCATTTTTTTGGTGTCAGTAAAATTAGGTGTTTCCAATTTATAAAAATATACCCCGCTTGAGAACCTTGCGCCGTTCCAAGTAATTTTATATGCACCTAAATCCATTTGCTGATTTATAAGAATAGCTATTTCCTTGCCTGTAATGTCAAAAACACGCAGTTTTAGAAATTCAGCTCGAGGAAGATTGAAGCTGATTGTCGTATTAGGATTAAATGGATTAGGATAATTCTGGAATAACTCAAACGATGATGGAACAACACCTGAAATATTTTTTATATTAACTGTTTCATAAAAGCTTTTTATCTGATCGGCATACTGTTTTAATTTCGTAACCGAGTTCAAATATGTATCACCCTTTGCAATAAGCTGTGCAATTACAAGAGTAACTTTTTGATTAGGGTGTATAGTTTGATTATCATTTCCTGAAGAATGAATTTGTTTCCGGGGACCTTTATTATTTATAGGGGTTGTAAAACCCGTCAAATTCCCGCCGCAGTTTTCAACACTGCCTTTAAACTCCGTCCATCCGAGATTTTCCTGCGGGTCCCCCGAATAATTAAATTTTGTTATTTGCGGAGGATTTGTGTTTGGGATTACCCAAGGAGTTAAATCTTTTTTAAATCCCCTCATAAAATTATAAGCGCCTTGGGGCTCACCGTTGGGGTCATATTCACATGGGGTAGCTGATGCACCATAAGAAAATCTGGCTGAGGATGTCATACCAAAATTTCCCGGTGTTCGTAAAAACATTGTCCCGACGGCAGGAGGAGCAACCCCATATTCAGCATCCTCATTATCACCGTTGTACATATATGACATATCTCTTAATGTATCACAACCCGAATAATTATCATTCGGGTCACCAACTTCACCTTCACTGTAAATAGTAAAATGAGTTCCATTCCAGTCAGAAGAGCTCTTATTTATAATATCCCATTTATAAAACATCGCATCCTTTAGAGGGTCAAAATTATAACCCCACGCAGTTAATCTTAATTCTGCATTAAGCGGTTCTGTTCCTCCTCCGAAACCTTCACCTAATGTGTGTGAAGAAGGGTTTGCGTCAGTCATTACACAGAACACTGTCTGACTTGCATTCTTGACTCCGGGTGTATCAACAAGGGGGTCATACTGAAAATTTCCATTCACATCAACATATGGCGCGCCGAAAGGCACCATCAATCCCCAGTTCATCCAGTCATAACTTTCTAAAGGAACATCGGATTTTGATACGCGGTAAATTTTCATGTTATCATTTGTTTCAAATTGTCCGCTGCTATTAACATAACCAGGTAAGTATTCTCCTCTGTATGAACCCGCTGCCATAAGCAATTCACTGTTCACCATTGCGGCAATTGTCAAACCGCTTGTAAATATCATATAATTATTACTTCCTGCAGGCCATTGAAGTCCAGCCTGATTTTGCACATCTGTATTTTGATTAAAAATTCCCCAACTTTTTATGAATGTATTAATATTATTTGGTGTAAAAGTCTGTAATGGATGATATAAAGGGTCGCTTTTTCTTTGCATCAGCGTTCCATTATCACCGACCGCCAATGCTAACTCATTATCCAATGCAATTATACTGTTTAGATTTTGAATTGTGTTGGAAATGTTTGGTGTCCATGTTTTTCCGCTATCAATAGTTCTTAAAATTGTCCCATTATTTCCAGCTATATAGCCGTTTTTCATTGAACCGTTTCCGGGAAAAGAGTGAAAATGAATTGCGTTCAAATCAGCTGAAGTTGGTATACTTAAACTTGCCCAATTTAATCCACCATTTGTAGTTTTAATAATTAAACCGCCTGAACCAACCGCAAAAATTTTTAGTGAATCAACATAATACATTGACTTTAAGTTTCCTGCGAATCCTGTATTAACAACAGTCCAGTTATCTCCCGAATTGGTAGTCCTCAAGATTTTCCCATTGTCTGCAGCAATCCAACCAAATTTTCTTTGCTGCATATTTCCAAACAAAACATAATTTAAATTATCGGAAATAACTTGCGGGACCAGACTCCAATTTGTTCCTGTATTTGTGGAATACAAAAGTGTACCATTGCTGCCAACAGCAACATATCTTGCTGTTGTCCCGGCAACTGTTAAGTTTATGGAACGTATATCGTTTGATGTCACTGTCTGAACAACTTGAAATGTAGTCTGTGATGTTGTGGATTTTAAAATTACTCCGTTGCTTCCACCAATAAATTTAGTTCCTGTTAATGAAAAATCACACAAGAGATTATTTGGTGTGCCTGAAGTAATTGATGCCCAGGGTATAGTTCCTGTAGGACTATAAAATAATGTCCCATTATTTCCTGTAATGTAAAGAGAAGAGATTGAATTTAACTTCTGAGTTGTTCCCAAATTAACGGAATACCATCTGTAAATCTGCGAAAACAATTTACCTGAAATAAAAATTGAGATGATTATAACGAGAAAAAAAATTTTTATGTTCCTCATTTATCTTAATTTAGTCGGATCATTAGTTATCCTTATAATAAAATAACATAATTAATTGTTTCTGCAAAAGACAAATTTGGCTGTTTGTGAACTGAAAATTCAGTGCATAAAAATGACCAAATTAACTTCTTTTATACGAGGAAATTTCCTTAAAAAATACCTATTTTACTGAAAATTCAGCTATTTGTTTAAAAAAATCTTAATAGCAAACCGTGGTGAAATTGCAGTCCGCGTGATAAATACAGCACGCGAAATGGGTATAAAATCTGTTGCGGTTTATTCTGATTTCGATAAAAATTCACTTAATGTCCGTCTTGCTGATGAAGCATTTCATATAGGCGAATCACCTGCCTCAAAAAGTTATTTGCTTGCTGACAAAATAATTGACGTTGCAAAAAAATCCGGGGCGGAAGCAATTCATCCCGGGTATGGGTTTTTATCCGAACGAAGTTATTTTGCAGAGATGTGTGAGAAATCGGGAATAAAATTCATAGGTCCTTCCTCAAAAGCAATTGATTTTCTCGGAAGCAAAACTAACGCAAAGAAAATTGCGGTTGATGCAAAAGTACCGATCGTTCCGGGAACTGTAACCCCACTGAAAGATTTTAATGAAGCAAATGATATTGCTAAAAAAATAGGTTACCCTGTTCTGATAAAAGCATCTGCAGGCGGCGGCGGAAAAGGAATGAGAATTGTTCAGAGTGAAGACGAACTTGAAAGTATGTTCCGCATGGCGCAGAACGAAGCACGTTCGTCTTTCGGTGATGACAGTGTGTTTATCGAAAAATATATTCTTGCACCAAGACATGTAGAATTTCAGATTCTTGCAGATGAACACGGTAACGTTATTCATCTCGGCGAGCGCGAATGCTCGATGCAAAGACGCTTGCAAAAAGTAATTGAAGAAACTCCCTCGACAATCATCGATGATGAGCTGCGAAAAAAAATGGGTGATTGCGCAGTGCAGCTTGCGAAAGAAGCGAATTATTCAAACGCAGGAACAATTGAGTTCATCGTAGATAAAAACAAAAATTTTTATTTCCTCGAAATGAATACCCGTCTGCAGGTTGAGCATCCGATTACTGAAATGCGAACCGGCATTGACTTGGTGAAAGAGCAGTTAAAAGTAGCTTACGGCGAAAAGCTTTCATTCAAACAAGAAGACATAAAGTTCAAAGGACATTCAATTGAATGCAGGATAAGCGCCGAAGACCCTGACAATAATTTTATTCCTTCGACAGGAAAAATAACTTACCTGAGCAGATTGCTTGGCAATGGTCTGCGTGAAGACACAGGAATTGAGCAGGGTGATGAAGTATCGGTTTATTATGACTCAATGATTGCAAAGCTTGTATCGTATGCAGATACTCGAGAACAAGCAATTGAAAAAATGAAACGCGGTCTTGAAAGCTATTTGCTGGACGGGATTAAAACCAATATTTCGTTTTTATACAGCCTGCTTGAATGTCCTGAGTTCATAAACGGGGGTTATGACACACAGTTCATAGAAAAAACTTTTTTAGAAAGATATAAGAATAGTACAAAAGATAAATTTGATAACGAAGACGCGGAAGCAGCAGCTTTTGTTGCGGTGTTAATGCAAAGAGAAAGTAAAAATGATGTTGCGAATAATAATTCTGTTCTGAAACAAACATCAAAATGGAAAGAACAGAATCTGAAGTATTATAGATAACTTTATCAAAAACTATTTTTTTGAAGTCATTCCCGCGAAAGCGGGAATCCCAGTACCAAAAATAATGAAAGACTTCTTTGTTTATATCTTAACAAATAAATCGAATGAAGTTTTATATATTGGAGTTACTAATAATTTATTACGAAGGGTTATTGAACATAAACAAAAAGCTATAAAAGGGTTTTCGTATAAATACAATACGGATAAACTGATTTACTACGAACAGTTTGAAAGAAGCGATTTTGTTATTGAACGAGAAAAGACATTGAAGAAATGGAATAGAGTCTGGAAAAATGAACACGGTAATAAGATTAATTCAGAATGGAAAGATTTATTTTATGAAATTGGTGGAAATGATGAGCTATTACAAAAGAGGCTGGGATTCCCGCTTTCGCGGGAATGACTTCTTTTCTTTATTTTAATTTAAAATAAATGATTTCTTAATGACCAAATATTTAATAAACAATAAAAAAGTAAACCTCGACACCGATTCAATCAACATCGATGGTAAGTCTTTTCCGTTTGAGTATGAAAAGCTTTCGGAAAATTTTGCTTCGGTGAAAATTAACAACAAGAATTACATTGTGAATATTGAACAAGAGGGTGATAATTTGAGATTGCGTATTAAAAACGAAGTATATAATATTACTTGCAAAAGCGAGACGGACTTAATAAAAGAGCGGCTCACGGGCGGCAGAAATCACCGGAAAATCAATAATGATATTAAATCTCCGATGCCCGGTGCAATTGTTAAACTTAACGTTAAAGAGAATGATGAGCTGAAACAAGGTGATGTTTTGCTTGTGCTTGAAGCGATGAAAATGGAAAATGAAATAAAAGCACCTTTCGATTGCAGAATTAAAAAAATATTCATCGAAGAAAAAAAGAACGTTGATAAAAATCAGCTCCTGATTTCTTTAGAATGTAAATAACAAATATGGACTTATTCTTAGCAGTAGCATCGTTATTTGCCGCCGTCATTCCTATGTTCGCCTATTTAATGATAATATGGTGGATGGACAGGAACGAACGCGAACCTTTCTGGCTTATACTCCTGAATTTTTTCTGGGGAGCAACGGGAGCGATTTTTCTTGCAATTCTCGGAAGCATAATTTTCCAGATCCCTTTGAACGTTTTAATAGAAAGCGTTGCAGACGGCGACCCAAGTGAGCTTCTTGACTTATCGGGTGCGGTAATCACTGCTCCTTTGGTTGAAGAATTCACAAAAGGAATTTTTCTTGTGTTAATGTCGATGACAAAAAGATTTGACGGCGTCGTTGATGGTGTAGTTTATGGCGGTGCAATAGGGCTTGGATTCGGAATGACGGAGAACTTTATGTATTTTCTTTTTTACGGAACAACCCCTGTAAGCTGGGTGATGATTGTTATAATAAGAACTTTATTCTCCGCGGTAATGCACTGTCTTGCGCAGGCATCGTTCGGAGCTTTCCTCGGGTATGCTAAGTTTAAGCCGTTCATATATAAAATAATATTGATTCCGACAGGATATTTTCTTGCTGTATTTTTACATTTTGTATGGAACCTGACAGTAAGTTTTGAAGAAACAACTTTAGTGGGATTTGCATTTTTGGTTTTATATCTTATGGCAATCGTTGCTGTGTTCCAGATTGCACTTTATCTCGAAAGCAAAACAATTGCAAAGGAGCTTCATGATGAATCTTTACAGGGAGTAATTCACAAAGACCATTTGCACTATCTTCCTTACGTAACTCGCAGGAACAGTCGAGGATGGCTTCCCCCAAAAGTTAACCAGAAAGAATACATACGGCTTTCGGTTAAGCTTGCTTTAAGAAAGTATCAGCACAGAAATATTTCCGGCAGCAAAAAAACTGAGTATTGGAAAGAAGTCGAACTGCACCGTTATAAAATTCAGATGATTTATTATCATGCGGGCTTGCCGTATAATAATATACCGCAAGAAAATAAATCATGATATAGATTCTCATCGTTTTGTATTATTGCCATATCTTAAAATTTGATTAAAGCAAATTTAAAAAATATTTCTTACCAGACATCGGCACAAATTATACCACGAGCGTTGATGTTTGTGTTCACGTTTTATATTGCGGGAGTTCTCGGCAGTGAGGAATACGGAAAATATGATTTTGCTTTATCGTTCGGATATTTAATCGGCGTTTTTTATGAGCTTGGCGGTAATATTATTCTCACTAAGCATGTTGCCCGGGGACTTTATTCAAGTTTTGCTTACTCGCTTAAATTCCGCCTTGCTTCGATAATAATTGCAATAGTTGTAACATTTGCTGTATTGAACCTATTTGGGTTATACAGCAACAACATTACAAATATCCTGTATGCTCTAATCGGAATTGCATTCAGCTCGCTGATGAATTTATATTTTGCTTTCTTCAGAGGAATAAGCAAAATGAGCTATGAAGCAATTGTTCTCATTATACAAAAAGTTATCTTTATAGCTTCTGCGTTTGCATTGATAATGATAAACAAAACAGCGTCGAATGTTTTGATGTCGTTTTGTTTAAGCATGCTCATTGCATGGATGATAATTTTGCTAATTTTTAATAAGAAAAAGCATAATTTTGATTTTACAAATGATGAAAAGAAAATTCAGTTCAGGGATTATATAAAAGACGTTATGTCTCTCGCTCTTGTTGAGGTTTTTTCGATTATATATTTCAGGGTAACACAGATTATCCTCGAAGCACATCAGGGATTTGATGCTGTGGGAGTTTACGGAGCTTCATATAAATTTGTTGAAGTATTTACAAATATACCGGCAATTTTAATGATAGTATTGTTTCCGAACTTTGCAAGATTATCCGTCGAGAATATGCCTGAATTTAAAACTCAGTTTAAAAAAGTTTTGCTTCTGCTGTGTTCATTAGGTGCAATTGCAGTTTTAATCTGCTGGTTTTTCGGTGAAATGTTTTTTTCACTGCTCGGAAGCGACTATGCAGATTCATATATAGTATTGAGATACATGACATTGGCATTATTCATAATTTATCCAAACTATCTGCTTTCGCAATCATTGATTGCACTGGATAAAAATTTGAAATACGCCTTTATTTTGAGCCTGGTGCTTATATTCAATGTAGCGCTTGGAATAATTCTTGTTCCTCAATACAGTGTTTACGGTTCGGCTTTATCCGTGGGAATTTGCGAGTTCATAATTTTTGTTTTAAGCTTAATAATGATAAATAAAGAATTTAAATCACGTCTTGCTAAACAGAGATAAACATAAAATACCGTTCAGATTAAAAGTTCACCGCGCAAAGAACACTCCTTATTTCAGATTTTTTGACAATATTATCTCGAGAATAAAACCGCCGAAAAAATTCAAAGGAATTCCCAAAAAGGTTTTGCTGATTCGTAACGATAAAATAGGTGATGCAATGGTAACGCTTCCTGTTATGCGAACGATTAAGTATAATTATCCCGATATAAAAATAGATGTGTTGGTTTCTGACAGAAATGAATTCTTGTTTAAAAATTTCAGTTATGTGGATGAATTAATAAAATTTTCTCCTGAGGGCTGGGACACTGATAAGCTAAGAAACAGGATTTATAAATTTTTTTTCATCGGACATATTTTGCAGTTCATTCGTTTTTTTTTGATTCCGTATTTCTTTAATAAAAAATTCAAGCAGGATATAAAAAGTTTAAAAACAAGAAATTACGATGCTGTTGTTGACCTTGTCGGTTCAAGAAGAAATATTGTTCTTTCAAGAATGATTTCAAAGTTCACCGTCGGTTCAAAAGTGTTTGGCTTATTCTGGCTTTACTCTTATTACATAAAAACAAACTGGGTTACCACGATTAATGAAGATTTTATGTCGAGGAAAATTGGCAACGCTATGTCAGAAGCGTTAAATCTTGACCTGAGTCAAAAAAATAAATCCTTACCGTTACTGAATTTTGAATTTCATAAAGAAGAAAATATTAAAACCGATATAATAATTCATCTGGGCGGTTCCGTATATAGAAAATTTCCCTACGAAAAAGAAAGGGAATTAATAAAAAGTTTATCGGATTACAGATTAATCATTACAGACGCAGGAAATACCGAAGGATTTAGAAATCTAAAAGAAGAATTTAAAAATTTTTCAAATATTCAATTTAAATTATATAATTTTATAACAGATATGCTTGAAGACGTTGCCGGCGCAAGATTATTTCTATGTTATGACGGCGGACAGGCGCATTTTATTTCTCAGTATATTAAATCAATTGTCATTTTTGGGTCCGGGTCTTTGCCATTATGGAAACCGTATGAGTTTGAAGATTATCAAGCAATAGAAAGGTCACCGGCCGGTGCTGTTGCTTATAAAAGTAAAGGACAGTTCGGACATGTTGCAATACATTACCCGATATGGTGTAATCCCTGTTTTGATATTGGGTGCGAGACAAGACCGTGCCTTGGAAATATTTCGATAGAATTTGTAAAATCAGTTGTTGACAAAACTTTTAATGCAAATGCTTAAAAAAGATACTGCATATAAACTTTTCATGGTTGCGTGGGTTTATTTTTTATTAATCACGATAATAGATTTTCATTATCCATTGGGAAAAAATTACATACCTATAATAAATTTTTCCAAAATCCAAAATTTTAAATTTATCCCTTTTGTGATTATTGCATTATTAATTCTTCCGTTAAACGCATACAAATCTCAAATAAATCACCATTTATTTAAAATTTTTCTTGTCATTACAATATTAATAATTTCAGGATTTGTTTCAGCAAGTTTATCCGAAAACCCGCGTGTTGGGTTTGCATTTATGACAAGGTTTACAATTTATTTCTTGATATTGTTATATCTTGTATTTGCATTAAAATATTTTGCGGGGTTAAATGAATTTCTTATTAAGAGTTTTGTGTATGTTAATCTCTTTATAATCATTGCGTGTATTATGGATTTTTATGTCCCTGCTTTTCATCAGCTTTTGGTAGATTATTTCGGAAGACCGCTTGTTAAACATTCTTTCATTAAGTATAATGATGAAATTTTGATGCGTCCCATGGGGTTTATTACCGAATCAAATCTTGCCGCACTCAGCATAACTCTTGCGAGCTTGCTTATGCTGCTTAATAATAAAAAATTCAATCAGTATTTCAGAATATGTTTTTATGTTCTGGGCAGCTTTGCGTTGGGAATGCTGGTATCGCGCAGTTCACTTATTTTCTGTATTATAATTCTTATATATCTCTTTTTTTCAAAAGCTGTTACCAGAAAAGAACTATATATTTATGCGGCCATCTATATTATCGTTCAGCTTATTACTCCGCAGACTCAATCGAGAATATTGCAGTTCTTCGATAAAAAACAGATGCAAGAGGAGGTCTCTGTAGGTAGACCTTTAATCTGGGAAGCTGACTTCAATGCTTTTAGAACTAATCCTGTTTTTGGTGTCGGACCCGATTGCTTTTTTCATTCAAGCCAGGATTATCTTCGTCAGGTGCTTATTTCAAAAAATATTAATATAGATAATCCTTCTGAACCTAATTATTTTGAAATTAACAGCGTAAATCCTCACAGCTTAATACTTGCAATTCTAACTGAAGGCGGTATTATCGGATTTATAATCTTTATAATTCTTATCCTGTTAATTTTTTTATATTACTTAAAGAAAAAGCTTTATACTTCAATGGTTTTTTTTATTAATTTATTGATTGCGGCAGCAGTTTCAAGTTATGCTCCATATTATACATATTTTTTATTAATCAGTGTAATATTTTTTATCCTTTCACTTAACAATATGTGCATTAAAGATAAAGACAGTAATGTTTAAAGATGTAAAAAAAATATTGATTGTTAAGTTGTGCTGTTTCGGTGATATAGTATTCATCACTCCTGCTATATGCGCATTAAGAAAAAGATTTCCTAAGGCCGAAATTACTTTACTGTATTCCGAGTGGGTAAAAGATTTAATTCCCTATCTGCCTTATATTAATAATTCAATAAACTTTGAAAACCCGTTTGAGAAAAACAAAATAAAATTATTAGCGGGCGGCCTTAAAATTTTAAGAATGCTCAGAAAAGAAAAATTTGATTTAGCATTTCTTGGTCATACGGATAACCGCTTCGGATTATTGCTAAAGTTAGCGGGAATAAAATACCGCCTTGGTTTTTCTGAAACAAAGCATCTCAATTATACCGCACCGTTTAATTACAACTTAAAAGAATCTAAAAGATATTTAACAATATTAGAAAATAACGGCATTACAGATTGTGACGATAATTTGGTATTAAAGCCATCAAAAAATAAAAATGAATTAAAAAAGCAAAACGGATTTAATGAAAATGACTTAGTAATCGGAATGTTTCCTTTCGGCGGAATCAATCCCGGAACAGATATGAACATAAAGCGCTGGTCACTTCATAAGTATATTGAACTGACACAAAGAATTAAAAATAAATTTTCGAACGTCAAAATTATTTTTTTTGAAGGAAAACTGCCGGAAGAAAGCATAAAAGAAGATATAAAAACTGAATTTGATAAAGATATTAAAATTACTAAAATTAACATAGACCTAATCTCAATGTGTGATATTTTTATTAGCAATGATACGGGTCCTTTGCATATTGCAAGCGGTTTCGGTGTTAATACAATCGGAATTTTTGGACCGTCCGACCCGAATCTTGTCGCACCTGAATCAACCGGCACTGTCATTCATAAAAATATCTGGCTTAATATTGCATGCAGTCCGTGCTATACACCTGAAACTGCCCGTGATAAAAATAATCCTAAATACTGGTGTGATGATAAATTTATTTGTTATATGATTGATAATGCCTGCATGAGAGACATAAGTGTTGAAATGGTTTTTGAGGAGTTTAAAGAATTAATTAAAAATTTTAAAATGTCACCCTGAACTTGTTTCAGGGTCAACAAAATGTTGATGGATTCCTGCTTTCGCAGGAATGACAAGGTATTATGAAACGTTACGGTATATTTGGCGGAGCATTTAATCCTCCGCATATTGCGCATTCAATAATGGCAGAAGATGTTCGCGAACAAATGCATCTTGATAAAATTATCTTTATTCCATCAGGCAATCCCCCGCTTAAAGAAGGCATTGAAGTTGCGTCGCCTGAGCACCGTCTCAATATGGCTAAGCTTGCTTTCGAAAATGATAAAAATTTTGAAGTGAGTGATATTGAAATGAAAGATTTAACAAAAAAATCATATACTGTTGACACTTTAATCAAACTTAAAGAGCAACATAAAGATGATTTTATAAATTTTTATCTGATTTTGGGAGTAGATAACCTGCTTGATTTTCCTAAATGGAAGAATCCGGAGAAGCTTTTTCTGCTTTCCGAAGTAATTGTAATTAACCGACCAAATTTTTATGTTAATGAAGTAAATCCTGAATATTCGCGGAGAGTAAAATATCTCAGCGTTCTTAATATCGAAATTTCCTCATCTATCATAAGAGAATATATCAGGAACGGCAAATCAATTAAATATCTTGTTCATCCTGAAGTAGAAAATTACATTTATAAAAACAAATTATACATTTAAAAATGGAAGAAAATAACCAAGTAACCGGAGAAGAAATAACCCAGCAAGTTGAACCTCTGTCCAAATTTGAGGCAATATCGGGTGTAATTACGGCTCCTTCAGATACTTTTGAGACCATTGCGGTTACTCCTAAGACGAATTATTGGATTATGCCTACTCTTTTATTTATGGTTGCAGCTCTTATTGGCGCATTTTTATTTCTTAATGATACGGAGCTTGTGACTAAAACCATGGATAAGCGTAAAGCTGACATTCAAAAAGGTCTCGATGAAAAAGTAAAAGCAGGCGATTTAACACAAGAGCAGGCAGACCAGCAAATGGCCGTTACCGAACCATTCCTCGACCCTAACGGTTGGTTCGTTAAAGTAACCGGATACGGAGCAAATATAATTTCACCGTTTTTTCTTTTATTCTTTATGAGTGTTTTGATTTTAATAATTATGAAAATTATGAGAAGTCCCATCTCATTTTATAACATATTAAATGTTGTGGGTTTGTCGTTGACTATATTTGCTATCAGTTCAGTGGTAACAAGCATCATCTCGGTTCTGATGGGTGATTTGCAGACATTAGGTCCGGGTTTAATTTTAAGTGAAGAATCGGTTGGAGCAAAAGCGTATGCCGTTCTTTCAGGAATCGATGTTTTTTCAATCTGGGCAATTGCCGTTATGTCCATAGGATTGTCTAAGCTTGGCAAGGTTTCATTGACTTCAGTTGCTGTTACATTATATGGGGTATGGCTTCTCTTAACAGTAGTAAGAGGTTTATTAACATAATATGGAAGATTATTCCGAATATCAAAGCAAAGAACAATTAGCAAAAAAATATGCTAAGACCAGGAGAATACTATCATTAACTTCTACGGTTATATTTTTTGCGGTAGTTTTAATTTTACTATTCACAGGTTTATCAAAAAATATTTCAGCGATAGCTTATGAGTATTCAGCAAATGATTATATTGCTCTTTTAATTTTTGTTGCTATAATCGGAATCGGTGAAAGCATCATTACATTCCCAATCGGTTTTTATTCCGATTACATTCTCGAACATAAATACGGAATGTCAAATCAAACCATCGGTGGTTACTTTAAAGAAAAATTAAAAGGTTTGGTCTTAGGATTAGCATTAGGAATTCCGCTTTTACTGCTCTTTTATTATATATTAAGCAACACGGGTGATAATTGGTGGCTTGTATTTGGATGTATTCTATTTTTGTTCACAGTTATAATTGGACAGCTTGCTCCGGTTTTAATTATGCCTCTGTTTTATAAATTCAGACCCATCGAAAATGAAAACATCAAAAGCCGGTTAATTGATTTATGTAAAAAAACAGGTGTTATGGTGAAAGGCATATTTGTGTTTGATATGAGCAAAAATACAAAAAAAGCCAATGCCGCATTTACAGGAATGGGCAAAACGAAACGAATTATTTTAGGCGATACTCTGTTAAATAATTTTACTGAAGATGAGATAGAAACTGTATTTGCTCACGAAATGGGGCATTATACGAGAAAACATATAATAAAGCTTGTTGCTGTTTCAACCATTTTAACTTTCGGAGGGTTGTATCTTACAGCGCTTTTATACAAATCTTCTTTATCTTTTTTCGGTTTTACGCAAATATATGAAATAGCTGCTTTACCTTTATTGTTTTTATATTTAAGTTTATATAGTCTTGTTACTTCACCGATTACGAATATTCTTTCGAGAAAATTTGAGTGGGAAGCTGATACTTACGCACTTGAAGTTACAAAAAATAATACTGCTTACATTTCTGCTTTAGAAAAACTGGCAGACCAGAATCTTGCAGAAAAAGAACCCAACAGATTCATCGAGTTTCTTTTTCATTCGCATCCATCCTTATCAAAGAGGATTGATTTTGCAAGAAATTTCAGGTCATAATTTTTATTAATTAATAGAAGGGGATGATATATGAAAACACTTAAAGATTTATTGAAAGGTGACAGGATTCATTATGTTAACAAAGGAACACCTGTTATAGACGTAATTAAATTTATGGATTTGCACAACGTAGGCGCAGTTCCTGTTCTTAACGAAGAAAAACGATTGATAGGGATTTTTTCAGAGCGTGATTTGTTGCGACGCGTAATTGTAAATGAGATGAACTTATACGATACGATTGTAGATGACGTAATGACCAAAGAAGTAATTGTAATCGAGGCGCATGATTCACCGGAACAGGCATTGCAGGTTATGAAACAAAAGAATTTCCGGCACCTTCCTATAATAGAGGATAAAACATTGATCGGGATTTTATCCATTAAGGATCTTATGTTGCATGACCTCGGTGAAAAAACCGAACAGATAAAACAGCTGAATACTTTTATTCAATACGCGGGTTAGTTCGCAGAATAATTTAATACTATATGAAAATTACAGATTTGAAAACCATTGGCGACTTAAAAAGACACGGATATGTAGTTAAGTCAGTTAAAGATGAAGTTCGAGATAACTTAATAAAAAAGCTTAAAAGCAAAGAGATTGTATTTGACGGAATTATCGGATACGATAATACCGTAATCCCTTCAATTGTAAATTCGATTCTTGCAAAGCATGATTTGATTTTGCTCGGACTCCGGGGACAGGCAAAAACAAAAATCGCAAGGATGCTTCCGCAGCTGCTTGATGAATACATTCCAATCATAAAGGGTTCGGAGATAAATGACAATCCTCTAAATCCAATTTCAAAACATTCAAAAGATTTAATCGAACAGTATGGGGATGAAACCGAAATTGAGTGGATTTCACGCGATCAGCGTTACAGCGAGAAGCTTGCAACCCCTGACGTGAACATCGCGGATTTAATCGGGGATATTGATCCGATAAAAGCCGCGAACCAGCGCTTGCATTACTCGCACGAGGGGGCGATTCATTACGGACTTATTCCCAGAACTAACCGCGGGATTTTTGTTATCAACGAGCTTCCTGATTTGCAGCCAAGGATTCAGGTTGGGCTTCTTAACATAATGCAGGAAAAAGACATTCAGATTCGGGGTTTCAACATTCGCATTCCTCTCGACGTTATGATTGTATTCACGGCTAACCCGGAAGATTATACAAACCGCGGAAACATTATTACTCCGCTCAAAGACAGAATTGATTCGCAGATAACGACTCACTATCCGAAAGAGCTTGATGAGGGCATTGCAATTACGGAATCGCAGTCATGGATGAAGCGTAACGAGAAGCAAAATTTAATTATTCCATATTACTTCAAAGAAATTGTTGAGATGGTTGCGTTTCAGGCAAGGACAAGTGAGTTCGTTGACCAAAAATCCGGTGTAAGTGCTCGCCTTACAATTTCATCGATTGAAAATCTTGTCAGCAATGCTGAGCGTCGTGCAATCGTGAACAATGATAATTACATTATGCCGCGCATCAGTGATTTGATGGCAATTATTCCGGGAATAACAGGAAAGATTGAGCTTGTCTTTGAGGGTGAACAGGAAGGCGCAATCAAAGTTGCAAAAGCACTCATCGCAAAATCTACTCGCGAAGTTTATAAAAAATATTTTCCTGACCCGCTTCAGAGAAAAAAGAAAGATGGTAGAGAAGTGAAAGATGAGTATTCAGATATAGTTGAGTGGTTTCAGGACGGAGGCAAGATTAATATTTATGACAACATGACCTTTAAGGAATATTTTGCCGAGCTGAAAAAAGTAAAAGGTCTTGAGTCGTTCGTAAAAAAGTATCCGCAGTATTTCGAATCCGAGTATGAGCTTGCATCATTAATGGAGTTTGTCCTTGATGGTTTGCACCAGAACTCCAAAATCGCGAAAGACGAAATCGAATCCGGCGCATCATACAAAGACATGGTGAATACAATCTTCTCAGGTTCATCATTCAAGGATGAAGATTTTTATAATTGAGTTATAAGGTTTGTAAGTTTATAAAGTTATAAAGTCATTCAAAATGAAGTCATTACCGCGGAAGCGAGAATCCAATTACTAAGGGGACTCTTCACTTCTTTCAGAGTGACACGAAATTTAAAAGGGCATTGCCCTTTTATTATATGTACAACGTATGAAGGAAAAAATAATCGAAGTCCGAAATTTAGTTAAGAAATATAAAGACCTGACTGCCGTGAATGGCATCAGCTTTGACGTTTATAAAGGCGAGATATTTGGACTGCTTGGACCAAACGGTGCGGGCAAGACAACTACACTCGAAATTATGGAAACACTCCGTCCGAAAACTTCGGGTGAAGTTATCATTGACGGGCTTTCAATCGATAAGGACCAGAATAAAATAAAACAAATAATCGGAGTTCAGCTTCAGGCGGCGGGATATTATCCTAATCTGCATCTTGATGAATTGGTTGAATTGTTCGGCGGACTTTATAACGTTGATGTTAACATTGATGAGATTTTAAATCTTGTTGACCTGAAAGAAAAAGCAAAGAGCAAATACAAAGAGCTTTCAGGCGGACAAAAGCAACGATTTTCAATTGCAACCACTCTCATTAACAGACCTAAAATAATTTTTCTCGATGAACCCACAACCGGACTTGACCCGCAGGCACGAAGAAATCTCTGGCAGCTTGTGAAAAAAATTCAGGATAAAGGTACAACTGTAATGCTGACAACGCATTACATGGATGAAGCGGAATATTTATGCGAACGCGTGGGAATAATCGACCATGGAAAAATTCTTGTAATAGAATCGCCCGGCAACCTGATAGACGATTTGCTGACTCGGGGATTTAAGAGACACGCGCAACTAAAAGAGGCAAGTCTGGAAGACGTCTTTCTTGAGCTGACCGGAAGGGAGCTTAGAGATGAATAAAAAGTATTCTCAATTCCGCGCGCTTTGGGCGATCACCAAAGGAAGCTTAAAAGCAATTTTCAGAAATCCATCCGCATTTGTTTTTAATTTGCTATTCCCTTTAATTTTTATTGTCGTATTTGGATTCATTGCCGGCGGCGGTTTCTCGATTGATGTTGCAATAGATAAAAACTCGGACAAAAATAATCCGATATATAACTCTCTAAAAGAAATTCAATCTATAAAGCTCATAGAAGACAAAAAAGACGACGACATAATTTCGGATTTATCTAAGGGTGTAATTGAAGGGGTGGTGAGCATCCAGAAAGATGCAAACGGAAGTTATGTTGTTGACCTGAAGATGACCTCGGCATCACCAACAGGCGGAAATGTTTTAAAAATGATTTTGTCACAATTAATCGATAAAGTAAATCTCTCAACAGTAAAAATCGACAGACCTGTTGCAGTTCTGAAAGAAGAAACCGTTCAGGGGCGTAGATATAAAATGATTGATTTCATTTTACCGGGACAGCTTGGATTTTCTTTGCTTTCCGCCGGAGTTTTCGGGACTGCGTTTATTTTTTTGATACTAAGAGAAACACTCGTAATAAAAAGATTTTTTGCAACTCCTGTAAGCAGATTTGCAATCGTCTGCGGTGAGGGACTGAGCAGGTTAATCTTTTCGATTTTTACCGCAATCATTTTGATTGTCTTCGGGCATTACATCTTCGGGTTTACTCTTGTAAATGGATTCATAACATTTATAAATATGCTTTTGCTATGCGTAATCGCGCTCATAATTTTTCTTGGCTTTGGTTTTGTTGTTTCGGGAGTTGCCACAAACCAAAATTCAGTGCCGGCAATTGCAAACCTTATAACGCTTCCTCAATTTTTGCTTGCGGGAACATTTTTTCCGATTTCAAACTTTCCTACATGGCTTCAGCCGGTTAGTAACTTTTTACCTCTTACATATTTGAACGATGCTTTGAGAAAAATTTCTTTTGAAGGCGCATCAATTTTCGACGTCGGTTCTGAAATCGGAATTTTATGTATCTGGGGAATTGTGGTTTATGCGATTGCGATTAAGGTGTTCAGGTGGGAATGAATATCAAAGACTTGTCATTCCGCGAAAGCGGGAATCCCAGTATAAAAAATGAAAAACTTCTTCGTTTATATTTTAGCAAATAAATCCAATGAAGTTTTATATATTGGTGTCACTAACAATTTATTACGCCGCATTATTGAACATAAACAAAAAACTATAAAAGGATTTTCATATCAATATAATACTGATAGATTAATTTATTATGAACAATTTGAAAGAGTAGAATTAGCAATTGAACGAGAAAAACAATTAAAAAAATGGAATCGAAGTTGGAAAAATGAGTTAATTGAGAAAGTAAACAATAACTGGAAAGATTTATTTTATGAAATTGGTGGAACTGATGAGTTATTAGAAATTAAACTGGGATTCCCGCTTTCGCGGGAATGACTTCTGAAAAATCATTTATTCATTGTTTAAAATACCCTATACTAGAACCGACCCAGGTTTTGTTTTTGTTGAAATCCACGCCCATCATTTTTCCTTTTCCCATCCTTACTAAGTTTATCATAAGTTCGGGTTTTCCGTTCTGGGGCCAAACGGCAAGCAGGCGAATCTCTGCTTTTGCAGGCTCATCAAGGGTTTCCACGCAGGGCGAAAAAACTATTTTTCTTTGCAGAACGTAATTATGCTTTTCATTCTCGGGAATAGACGTGATGTCCTCAGATGTTACATCGAACTTAACTCCTGCTCCTGCGAAAGAATAAAGAGGTTTTAATACATAATTTTCCAAATCAGACGGAATTTCTTTCAGCTCATTCACAAAATAACTCTTCGGGACATACTTGCTTTCAATAAACGGAAGCAAGTATTTGCTTATTTTGAAAAACCAGTTTGGATGCGTTACCCATTTTACATCAAGGTCTTCTGTAAACTTAAAATTATATTTAATATCTTTTCTTCCCTTCAGCTCATCATAAATTACACGGTTATAAATTCTTTCAATAGGAATTTTCTTTCCATTCTTTTCATAAAACAACTTCTTCCCTTCTTTCTGAATTTTGGTGAGACATACTGGACTTATACCGAGCATTCGCTCTGTTGCAAGAAAATCTATGTATGTCTTTTGTTTTTCAGGTTCGATTTCAAGAAGTATTACATTCTCGGGATTTGAGTCACCGATTAAAACTTCTTTCAGCTTTTGAATGTAAGTTTCGTGATTCAACCCGTTGAAATAATGAGCATAATTTTCAGGAATATTAAAGTATTCTTTAAACTTTTGATTTAAAATTTCCTGGTAGCAATAAAGTGACGGGAAACCCTGAAGCTCGATTAACTGAGGTATGTAATTCCCATTTTTATCAAGTCCAACAGCAAAATCAATTGCAAGAACATCAGTATGAGCGCTTTCATTGGGAACTTCAAGCCCGGGAGGAATTGCCTTTTTTGAAATTTCTTTAAATTTATCGGATTGCAGAAAATTCAGAATGTCATCTGCAGCTTTAATTAGTTCGTTCTTAAATTTGGGAGTTATAAAAACCGGAGTTTCAGAAATCCTGAATTCAATTTCTGTATCAAACTCTTTATCGAGGGCTTCTAAAAATTTTTTATACTTTTCGTAAGTAAATTCGGCGTTATATTTTTTTCGAAGCTCAGGAATCATACTTTAATTACCGGTTGTAAATTTCCAGATTGGACTTTCAGTGAAAGAATTATGGTTATCCTTAGCAATAACTTTCCAGTAAAATACTGTATTCGCGGCAACCAAGCCGACATCAACTATCGTCGCCGTAGTATTACTCTCAACCACTGTTATAGGAGGATTAACGGTTCCCATAATAACATCATATTTCACCGTATCAGATGCATCGGGGTCACCTCCCAGCCAGCTGACTGTAATAAATCGTCCTATATTCGATGCATTGTCTGCCGGATTTGGGTTTGAAGGCACATCAGGAGGACTATTGGTTGGGGTTATAGGATTATTGTTATTGATTGCTTCTCTGCATGATGCAAATGCAAAAAGGAATAAGACAATCAGTAAAAAATTTTTCATAAATACTTTAAAAAATTATATTAAAAATTTTCCTTTGTCCATTACCTGTTCAACAGAATCACCGTAGTCAAACCAGATGGAGTTTTTTATGCTCACGCAGTCAATATGAGTAGTCGAGACCCAGTCTGCGCCTGTATATTTCGAATACGGATGTCCGAACGCCATATGAATTGTCGGAAGCTTTTCATCCTGCAATATATTTCCGATAACTTTTTTGCAGGCAAGATTTGTTCCTATTGCAAACTCGCCGACTCTGTTGCTGTTGTCGTCAGTCATCGTGTATGCAGTAAACTCTTCGAGTAATTCTTTATTTACGCATTCCATTTTTTTGATGCGTGCGTTTTCAATTTCTATTGTAAGAGGTGTATTAATCAAATCACCATACTTTGAACATAAGTAATCACCAACAACACCATCTACAACAAATATTCCATTAACATTTTTAGGAGAAGTAAAAATTTCACCACCGGGAAGATTTCCCCATTTTTCAACTGAAATTATTCCGCTTGTCTTAAGCCATTTTATGTTTGGTGAAAACTCTCCGACTATGTTCGTCCCGTTTTCTGAAGTAGCTTTGATAAACTTTGCTCTTCTGGCTTTCTCAATTAATTTCTGGCTTAACTCATCTATCTTTAAGAAATCAGCTCTCATGCCTTCGTTCATAATCTGCTTCGTTATGTTCACCATATGCGCGTGTCTTATTCTGTTGGCATCGACAACTTCAGTCATATCGATTCTTGAACGAAGCTCCCCAGTTTCAGGATGTGCGGCAAAAATGCTCACCTGTGACTTTGCAAGGTCATCAAGAATCGGCTGAGGCATATGCTTCAGCGGTCGCTGTGCATAATCTTCCATTACGAAAACGGAATATTCTGAACCGACTTTTTTTACTTCGGAAGCTAACGCCGCCGCAATCTCAAGAGCATTGTTATCGGTAATAATCGTAACTCTTTCATTTGGTTTTAGTCTTAGACAAGTGTTAACTGCATTTTTTGCGCCTTCGGAAAGATCGCTGTCAAAAGTAATGTTTTGAATTTCAGAGAGCATAAGTATTTTGAAAAATTAGAGTAATTATAATAAAATGAATAATGTTAATTTATTTTTAAACCCCTGTGGGTTTCTTCGATAATGTAATCAACGACTTTTTTTAAATCGCCTGTTTCTTTGTAAACTTGCAGCTGCCTGTCAGCGCCTGTTCCTTCTTGCAATATTCGGAAGATATAACTTACTTCCTCGCGGCTTCCAAGCTCATCAACAACGTCATCGATAAACTCAAGAAGTTCCTTTGCAAGAGAAACAAACTCAACTTCTTTTTGTTTTCCGAAGTCAATTAGTTTTCCGGAAATTCCGTATCTCGATGCACGCCATTTGTTTTCCATGATAAGTGCCTGACGGTAAATCCTGAAATCGAGATTCTGCTTTACAAGCTTGTGAAGCTTTGCAACGACTGCCTGCACAAGCGCGGCAATCGCAATCGTTTCATCAATTCTCATCGTAACGTCGCATGCGCGGAATTCAAGTGTGTTAAAAATCGGATGCAAGCGGATATCCCACCATATTTTCTTTGCGTTGTCTATGCAGTTTGTTTTTACAAGCAGGTTCGTAAAAGTATCAAGCTCACCGACACTTGCGAAATAATCAGGTATGCCTGTTCTCGGAAATTTATCGAAAACTTTTACACGGTAAGATTTAAAACCTGTATCTCTTCCGAGCCAGAAAGGAGAATTAGTTGATAACGCAAAAATGTGAGGGATAAAATATCTCGCAGCGTTCATAATTTGCACGCCAAGCTCACGGTTATCGAGACCAACGTGAACGTGCAGACCGAAAATTAAGTTTGCGCGTGCGGTCTCCTGCATTTCGTTTATGATTTCTCTGTATCTTGGATGGTCGGTGATTTTCTGGTCATGCCAGTGAGAGAACGGATGCGTTCCCGCAGCAGCAATTCTCATTCCGTTTGCAATTGCAATCTGCGCAAGGTCGCTTCGCATCTTTGTTACCTGCCTGCGGGCGTCTTTTATGTCTTTACAAATATCAGTTCCAATTTCAACAACGGACTGATGCATTTCGGGTTTCAGATTTTCTTTTAAAACCTGCTTTCCTGAATCAAACATCTGCTGAACGTGAGAATGCAATTCCCGTGTTTCGGGGTCAACTATCTGAAATTCTTCTTCAATACCTAATGTGTAAAGCATATTATTTTATATGAAGTCATTCCCGCGCAGGCGGGAATCCCAGTCGTTAATATATAAATCTTTTAACTAATTATCGTGTTTCTTTGGTATATCCTTGTCTTTATTGCTTCACTACTTCACCATTTCACAACTTCACATTTATTTCTTCTTCTTATCCGACTTTCTTTTCTTTCGGTTCTTTATCTTTCTTCTTCAATACAGATTTAGTGCTTTTTTTTTTAATGATGTCGTTGATACTTTCATCATTTGCGAAGCTCTGGATGAATCCGCCCCAGGTGCAGTTGTTCTGTCCTGGCTTATAAGCTTTCGCTCTTCTGATTGCCATTTCCGATGCAGCTTCGACAATCCAGTTGAAGTTAACTTCACCGATTGAGTTTATATCAGCATCAGGTGCTGGGTTGCAGAAATCGATTGCATACGGCACGCCGTCACGGACTGCAAACTCAACTGTGTTGAAATCATATCCAAGCGCATTGTTCAATCTCAAAACATAATCTCTGATTGTTTCTAAAAGCTTCGGGTCTTTGTTCGGACTTTCACTGATGTATCTTAAATGATGAGGGTTTCTCGGCTCATAAGGCATTAAGTGCACATCTTGTCTGTCGATGCAATAGCATCTGAAGTAGCTTTCAAATTTTATTTCTTCCTGAAGCATCATGACAAGCTGACCTGTTTCGTTGTATGCTTTAAAAAATTCTTCAGGGTTTTCAACTTTATAAACGCTCTTCCATCCGCCGCCTGAAAACGGTTTAAAGTATGCAGGGAATCCGATGTAATCAAAAATTCCTTCCCAGTCTAACGGGAATGCAAGATTTCTGAAAGAGTTGCCTGTGGTATCAGGCGGATTTTCATTTGAAGGAAGCAGAACTGTTTTCGGAACAGGCACACCGACTTTAACTGCAAGAGCATTGTTGAAAAACTTTTCATCAGCGCTCCACCAGAAAGGATTATTGATAACCGCTGTTCCTGAAATTGCAGCATTTTTCAAAAAGCCGCGGTAGAAAGGAACATCCTGAGAAATTCTGTCGATGATAACCGCATAATCTGTCGGCTCTGACTGAACAACTTTATCTATTTTTACGAACTCGGCGACTATATCTTTTTCGCCGCGCTCTTCACACTTTGAATTTACTTTATCTACAAACGCCTGGGGAAATGTATTTTCCTGGCCAAACAGTATTCCGATTTTTTTCATTAATTAAAATATCTCCTTTGATTTATTATATTGAAAACTCTATTATTTTATGAAATTGTGAAAATTCAAACAACGGGTAGGAATGACTTAACATAAACCATAAAATTACCTAATTTTTAGGAAAGATTTAAGGGAAAAAACCTCGAAAATACTCGTCAAAACTGTTATTATGAGCGAAAATCTGCATACTATTCTTAATAATTGCGAAGTAATGCTGTTTGATGTTTGTAACACTTTTATGTTTGGAACTGACAGGTTTTCGGAAAAGGAAAATTATCTTGAAACTTATAAAAAGATTGGAGGAAATAATTTAAATCCAGATGAAATTAAGAAGATAATTAGTGAACTTCTCAAATTAATGGTAACTGAAAGCCGTAACGAAACGCTTTTTGAATCAATTCCTCCAATACACGAATATATTAATCGATTGGAAATCTCAAAAAATTTATCTGAGGAAGAAAAATTTAAAATAGAACGGGTGTTTGAATTGCATGAAGTCGGAACTGTCTCTCAGGAATATATTGATATTCTTAAAAAACTTTCTAAAAAATATGAACTTGGAATTATATCAAACATCTGTTCCAATAGTAAAATTTTTAAACAGGCATTTGATGCGGCAGGTATTTCAGATTTGTTTGAAGTCGTGGTTTTTTCTTCTGAACATAATTTTATAAAACCCTCTCCAAAGATTTTTCAGGAAGCAGTAAAAAATTTCGATGTTCCGCTTGAAAAGATTGTCTATGTCGGAGACCACTTAATAAGAGATGTATTGGGAGCACAATCAATTGGAATAAAAGCAATCTGGGTGGAAACTCAGCAACGATGGAAATATGATAAACCAATAATCCCGGATGCACAAATTAAGCACTTAAGAGAACTAATTTTAAATTAAAAAAATTTGATAACATGACACGACGAATTTTAATTTTTTCGGATAAAAAAGATTTAATCGACTTATTAAGCATTACTGCACTTACGCTGACGAAGCTTAATCATCAGGTTACGTTTGAAGAAGTCGATACCGAAGAAAAATACATAAGGCGCAGCGGTGATGAAAACGTAAATATGATTTTGCTTGACTTGGATTTAAAAGATGTGAACGTGATAGACCTTATAAGAAAATTCCGCAAAAGATGCCCGACCTCAAGCAAAAAACTTATTGCTTTTTATAAAGACAATGAGTTTTTGAAATCACAGGCATTCGAAGCCGGCTGCGACAGCGTCATGCGCGAAGATGAGCTAAAGGTAGTGGCAAATAATTTGTTTTCGTTTTGAACCTAATAAATTACGGGTACGACAGGCATTCCTGCCTGTCGGGACAGACAAGAATGTCTGTCCTACCCCAACAAAAGTTTCACTTCTTCGCCTTCAACCTCAACGAATTTAACACAACTGACAACGAACTAAATGCCATTGCGGCACCGGCGAGCATTGGATTGAGCAGGTAGCCGTTAATCGGATATAAAACTCCGGCGGCAATCGGGATGCCGATTACATTATATATAAACGCCCAGAAAAGATTTTCTTTAATTGTCTTAACTGTCTGATTCGAAATCTTGAGCGCATAAACAAGATTCAGCAAATCGTTTTTCATCAGCACGACCGATGCGCTCTCGATTGCAATATCCGTTCCGCTCCCGACCGCAACACCGATATCCGCCTGCGCAAGCGCGGGCGAATCATTGATCCCGTCACCGACCATAATAACTTTTTTCCCCTTTGACTGAAGCTCTTTCACGATTTCATTTTTCTTATCAGGTGTTACTCCCGCATAAACATGCTGCGGATTTATTCCGACCTCGCCTGCAACTTTTTCTGCGGTAATCCGGTTATCACCCGTTGCCATGAACACCTCAAGTCCTTCGCTCTGCAAAGTCGAGATTGCAAGCTTAGAAGTATCTTTAACTTTATCGCTTATGAAAACTCTCGCAAGCAGTTCATTATCCGAAGCAAAATAAACAACCGAGCCCGTGATTGCGTCTTTGATTTTATTTTCATCCGGAACCCAGTTTTCATTTTTTACTACAAACTGTTTTGAGCCGACATAATATTTTACATTATTGCTAACTGCAATAATTCCCGAGCCGGGAATGTTATCAAACTTTTCAAGAGAAATTTTTTCGATTTTTAGATTCTTGAAGTAATCCGAAATCGATTTCGCAAGCGGATGCTCCGATAAGCTTTCAATCGAAAGTAAAATCTGTGAGTATTTATTCACATCATCAAACGGCACGAACCACTCAACGTTTTCAACCTGCGGCTTGCCCTCGGTGATTGTTCCTGTCTTGTCCATTAAAATACAATTTGCAGTTCTGAATTTTTCTAAGCTTGCTGCATCCTTAAATAAAATCCCGTGATTAGCCGCTTTGCCGATACCGACCATTATCGCAGTCGGTGTCGCAAGCCCGAGCGCGCACGGACACGCAATCACAAGCACGGTAACCGAAGTAACAAACGCATAAGCAAACGGCGGAAGCGGACCCGCAATCATCCATACTATAAAAGTAATGACAGCAATTACCAAAACTACCGGGACGAAAATACCCGAAATTTTATCGGCGATTTTCTGAATCGGCGCTTTGCTAACCTGTGCCTCACGTACAAGCTCAATGATTTTTGCCAGCATAGTTTCGGAGCCGACCTTCCGCGCTTTCATTTTGAAGCTGCCCGATTTATTAATCGTTCCGCTAATCACTGTATCACCTGTTTTCTTCTCAACAGGAAGCGGTTCGCCCGTTACAGCGCTTTCATCAATGACAGAATATCCCTCGGAAATAATTCCATCGACGGGAATGCTTTCACCCGGCTTAATCAAAATTATATAACCGACAACAATATCGCTAACAGGAATTTGCTGTTCCTGCCCGAGACGAATAACCGTTGCAATCTTTGGCTGAAGATTAATTAACTTTTTCAAAGCATCGGATGTTTTTCCCGTTGCTTTTGCTTCAAAATATCTGCCAAGTAACACAAGCGTAATAACCACCGCAGCAGCTTCGTAATAAACTGTTGCTTCAAGTCCGCTTTCAAGCAAATAACTCGGAAAGAAAGTATTTATCACACTTAATATAAAAGCTGCACCTGTACCCAACGATACAAGCGTATCCATATTCGACGACAGATGCCTGAGCTGCTTAAATGCTGTTATGTAAAACTCGATACCCGAATAAAAAATCACCGGTAAGCTTAATGCAAACATTATGTAATTTGCGTTGTGCATGTGATGGATGAACATCGCAATAACCACAAGCGGTAAAGAAAAAATTATTGCAACAATTACTTTTCTTTTAAGGACTGCTTCATCCGTCATCATCATATGCTGCGAATGGTCCATACCATTCATTCCTTGCATATCATTCTTCATCCCTTCATGTTTATCCTTTTTCGTATCATCAATTAATTTATACCCGATGCTGTCAACTGCTTTCTGCATTTGAGCAATAGTAATCTTATCGGGATTATATCTTATCAATGTTGACTTATCTGCAAAGTTAACATTTACATCCTTCACCCCTTCCTGCGCCTTCAATATTGACTCAACGCTTATCGCACATGATGCACACGACAAACCCGAGACAGGAAGAATAATTTTCTTTATGCTTTCATTTTCATTTGTGTCCATATTCTAAATTATAAATATATAGCATTAGTCTAAATGCAAATAATTTGTTATTTTAAGCTGATATTAAAAGTTTTTACGTTTAATTTTATATTAATGAGCATAGAGATATTATCATTAGCTGGATTTATTATTGCAATTATTTTAGGAAGCATAAGAAGTGATATCAATACGGGCATTATTTCTATTGCACTGGCGTTTGGAATAGGATTTTATGCTGCGGGGTTCAGTATATACGAGATATCTTCTTTTTTTCCTTCAGAGCTGTTTCTCATATTAGTCGGCATTACTCTCATGTTTTATATGGCTAAAGACAACGGAACGCTTGAGAAGATTACAAGATTTGCAATCTGGCTTACAAAGGGTAAAAGCTATCTGATACCAATATTGTTGTTTGCATTAGCATCTATCTTATCTGCAATCGGAGCAGGCAACATTGCTGCAGTTGCAATAATTGCTCCGATAGGAATGCCTATTGCATATAAATTTAAGATAAATCCTTTGTTAAGTTCAATAATGATTTGCACAGGAGCGAATGCAGGTACATTCTCACCTATATCCCCGACGGGAATTATAAATCAGTCATTAATGAAAGGTATAGGTATTGAAGATAGTAGTTTATGGTTCGAAATTTTTTTATTAACCCTCATACTTCAAAGCTTAGCTGCAATTGCTGCTTACTTTCTTTTCAAGGGCTATAAAAAGCAAGACCACATTGACCATGACAAGCATTTAAATCATCTTCACCTTCGAAGCCCACCAAAAGACAATTCATAACAATTTTTTTTATTGCTATGCTGATATTATTCGTCATATTATTTGATGTTCCGATAGGATTGGGGGCTTTTACTATAGTAGTAATTATGTCTGTCTTAAAACTCAGCCACCTTGAGCAGGCAATTAATGAAATTCCATGGTCTCCGATTCTGCTCATATCGGGAATTACAGTTCTAATAGGATTAATTGCAAAAACCGGAGGGCTAATGCTTGCAACTGATTTTATTGCCGGTAAGACATCTGTTAGTTATATAAATACCGTTCTTGCTGTCTTAGCGGGATTTGTTTCTTTATACAGCAGCTCATCGGGAGTTGTTATGCCGACTTTCATAAATCTGGTTCCCGGTCTTCTGGAAAAATTCGGAACCGGAAGCGCCAAAGAAATGATTGTTGCAATTAATGTAGGCTCTCATTTGGTGGACGTAAGCCCGCTTTCCACATTAGGTGCTTTATGCATTGCTTCCCTCGAGGAACACGATAGAAGCAAAGTTTTCAGACAATTGCTTTTATGGGGATTTACAATGCTTCTATTTAGTGGTTTAATTATATATATATTTTTAGATTTATTATAACTTAAAATTGATAAAATTTTGAATTTTGTAATATGTTATGTTATTATAAATTACGATATATGAACAATAATTTAAATTAACTTATGAAAAAATTATTACTCGCTTTTATAATTTTAACCGGATTAATTTTTTATTCATCTGGTTGTTCAACCTCACCGGAATATGCCGCCGATTGGCAGGAACTGCAAAATCAATTTCAACCAATGATAAACATGATGGAAAAAGGTTTATATACTGATTTTATTAATATGTATGTTGACCCAAGATTGGTTTCGAGAAAAGATGGTGCTTCGGCAATGCTGACCGAATTTAACATGGATAAAAGAGAACAATTATTACGAGCATTAAAAACCGCAAAAAACATGCAGCCTACAATAAATACCGTTCAAAAGATTGCGACTTTTGATAATATAACTTTTCCTTATCCTTTAAGATTTCAAAAGTTCGGAGACAGATGGTATATACTCGATAACCAGGCTTTTGAAAATAATTAATTTTAATTATCGATAATTCTTTCAGGGGATTGTGCCTGCTCAGTTAAATTTACGTTATGAACTATACTCTCAGCATCATTCATAATATCATCTGATAAATTTTGGTCTTCTAAATTTCTTTCAACTTTAGAAGACCTTTGCTCAATCTTAAAAATATTTATTGCAAGCGGAGGAAGGGTGAGACTTAAAGAGTTATCATGATGAAATCTCTTTTCTTCGAATGATTCAACACCGCCAAGATTTCCTTTTCCGCTTCCCCCATAAATTACTGCATCACTGTTAAAAATTTCCTTATAAAATCCGGCTTCCGGAACACCAATCAGATAATTTTCGCGAAGTACCGGCGTCATATTGCAAGTGAATACAAGAAAATCTTTTTTGTCATTTGAGTATCGGATAAAGCTCAAAACGCTTTGCTCTGCGTCTGAAAAATCAATCCAGTTGAATCCCCTGCTTTCAAAATCCACTTCCCAGAACTCCTTATGAGCAAGATATAATTTCTGTAAATCTTTAAAATATAAATTTAGTTTTTTGTTATAATCATTCTCAAACAAATTCCAATCAAGCTGCCACTCACAGTTCCATTCCCTGAACTGAGCAAAATCGCTTCCCATAAAATTCAATTTTTTTCCGGGATGCCCGTACATAAACCCAAAAAACAAACGCAAGTTCGCAAATTTCTGCCATTGGTCTCCCGGCATTTTGTCAATTAATGAACGTTTGCCATGAACAACTTCATCATGAGAAATCGGCAGCAAATAATTTTCATTAAATGAATACCAAAGCGAAAAAGTAATCTGGTTATGATTATACTTTCTATAAATCGGGTCAGTCGAAAAATATTTCAGCACGTCATGCATCCAGCCCATGTTCCATTTCATATCAAAGCCGAGTCCTCCGAGATGAACGGGTTTTGTAACTCCCTGCCAGTTTGTTGATTCCTCGGCAATCATCACAATGCCTTTGTTATATTTATGAACCGACTTGTTTAACTTTTTTATGAATTCAACCGCTTCAAGATTTTCATTGCCGCCATGGATGTTCGGCTCCCACTCGCCGTCATTTCGTGAGTAATCAAGATACAGCATTGATGCAACAGCATCGACACGAAGTCCGTCTATGTGATATTTGCTAAACCAAAACAGTGCATTTGATACGAGAAAATTCACTACTTCATTTTTTCCATAGTCGAAAATAAGTGTTCCCCAATCTTTATGAAAAGCTTTCTTCGGGTTTTGGTAAGCATAAATCTGCTCGCCGTCAAAATCATTCAAGCCGTGCTCATCAGTCGGGAAATGCGCGGGAACCCAGTCGAGTATTACTCCGATATTGTTACAGTGACAGTAGTCAACAAAATACATAAAGTCCTCCGGCGTGCCAAATCTGCTTGTAGGCGCAAAATAATTTACAACCTGATATCCCCACGATGTATCAAGCGGATGCTCCATCACCGGCAAAAGCTCGAGATGTGTGAAACCCATTTCCTTTGCATATTCAACAATCTTGTGAGCAAGCTCACGGTAATTCATAAAGCCCCATTCGTTTTGGGGATACTCGGATTCTTCATTCAAGTTTCTTTTCCACGAGCCAAGATGAACTTCGTAAATCGACATCGGCTTGCGTTTAAAATTATTTCTTGCACGTTCTTTCATCCAATCACTATCTTTCCATTTATAATCTTTAAGTGAACAGACAACCGATGCAGTTTGCGGACGAACCTCCGCCTGAAACGCAAACGGGTCGGATTTAATTTTTATTTCATTTCTCTGCGACTTGATTGCGTATTTATATTTTTCCCCTTCATTAATGCCCGGTACAAACAAGCTCCATACTCCCTGACCGTTGAGATTTTCCATCGGATGAACACCTTCTTTCCAGTTATTAAAATCTCCGATTACGCTCACCGCCTTCGCATGAGGAGCCCACACAGCAAAATGAACACCAGTAGCTTTGTTAATCTTTCGTATTTTTGCGCCGAGCTTTTCATAAATCTTAAAATGATTTCCTTCACCGATTAAATATAAATCATAATCAGTGATTTGAAGCGGATATGCATAGGGGTCTTGAATTTCATATGAGGTTCCGTTTTGGTCTTCAAATAAAATTGAGTAAGGGAAAATTTCCTTTACGTTCTCAAACTCCGCCTGATAAATATTCTGCGGGTTGATACGCTTCATCTGAATCTTGCCGTGCAATTCAAATTTTTCTCTGTGCTTCTTTTTGAGCTTAATCCATGCATCAAGAGCAAAGGGAAGGTAGGATGTAATGGTTAGTGTTTTGTTTTTCGTATCAAGCTTAGGTCCAAGGACCGAAAACGGCGATGAAGATTCAAAAGAGGTAATTTTATTTAGTTCATCCTTTGTCTTCATATCCTTTAATGATACGCTACCTTATCAAAACCATTTTTTTTGTGTCGGAAAAATCACCGGATACAAGCTTATAAAAATACGTTCCGCTCGGATATCCCAGGCCAAGCCATGTAACTTCGTACGTTCCGTGATGAAGAAGTCCTTCAACCAGCCGGGTAACTTCCTTACCCAAAGCATCATATATAATAAGCTTGACTTCAGTCTGGTCCGCGCCGTTTGTAACGGGAACTTCAAATTTTATTTTTGTCTCAGGATTAAAGGGATTGGGATAATTTTGTGATAAAGAAAAGTTTTCGGGAATATTTCCGGCAGGATCCGAAACACCTGTCGTGAAATCAACAATTGCCGTCCAGATGCTTAACTGCATTCCATCAAGACGCGTCCAGATTGGACGGACAACATTATCGTGAGCAATTATATTATTATAATCACCAAAAAATACTGAAGCGCTTGGTGTAAACGGCGTTGCGCTGACTTTTATGTTTTGAAAAGTTTCTCCTCCATCGGTTGAACGGGCAATATAAACATCCGTTCTTGTATCCGTGTAGTTTCTTCTGTCGTGAAAAACAAAATATAAATAACCTGTTTTCTGGTCAACGGTCATCCATGTGAAAAACTGATGCTTGCCCGGAGGGTCGTCATTTACACGTTTAATTGTGCTCCAATTAGTTCCACCGTTTGTGGATTTAATTAAAAATACATCCGTGTCGGTTGAACCGTTTCTCTGGTCAGACCAGTTAACATAAACAGTTCCGCGATTTGGTCCGCTGCTTAAATCACAACAGGTTATAGGAAGTCCGTTGCATCGCTGAAGTCCCGGAATCGAATAGTCCCAGCCTCCCGGCTGTGAAGTTATCGGAATATCGTTTGAAAGCCAGGTGTTGCCTGCGTCTGTAGAGCGGTCAAAAACAAGCCCGAGCGGTCCTGTCCATGCGACATAAATTTCTCCGTTTGGTCCGACTGCAGGAACAGCGCCTTCAACAGTATTATCCTCATCGATGCAATCACCTGCTTTTGTGTTTATTCTCATTGCAGTTGACCAGTTTGTTCCGGCATTTGTCGATTTGGAAAAAAATATTATCGAGCTGTCCAATGGACTTGCACTTCCGTAAGAATCAAACTGCGTCCATGTTACATAAATATTATTATTTCTTGTATCAACAACTGCCCATTCTTTGTCTTGCTGTTTTGGAGGAAATAATCCGAAGTATGCGCCCGGAGTTGACCAGTTCACTCCTCCGTTAGTAGATTTCTGAACCACCATTCTGTCAATCCAGCTACCGCCTGATGAAGGATTTGATAAATGAAAATAATAAAAATGACCAAGCGTATCTATAATGATGCAGGGGTCTCCCCATACGCCGTATGTCGACGAAAGTGTGCCTCTTGTCCAGTTCAGTCCTCCGTTTGAGGAATAAAAATATGCATTAATATTGCATCCCGCTACAAGTCTATTTGTATTTTTCGGGTCCATCATTATGGAAACTTCTTCAGGATTTGAAATATTTGTTATCTGAACGTTAGTATATTGAGCAAAAATTATTGAAGGTATGAAAATGAAAGTCAGGATTAATGTTTTCATAAAGTAAAATTAACAACCTAATTTAAGCATCATTTATTAAGGGTAAAAGAGAAATAATTTGGTGGGAATTATTTAATTAATAACATCTTTTTGGTCTCAATAAAACTGTGAGAGATTATTCTGTAGAAATAAATTCCGCTTGGTAGCTGGAATGTTGAATTAAACTCAATATTATAATATCCGGCTTTTTGAAATTCATTTACTAAACTTGCAATAAGTTTTCCCGTAATGTCATAAACATTTAGCTTAACAAAACCATCAGAAGGTAATTGATAGGTTATTTTTGTGGAAGGATTAAACGGATTAGGATAATTTTGGGATAAGTAAAATTTATTTGGAGTACCGATTATAATCTCTTCCTTCAAGGAATGGTATTCATAGTTACCGTTATAGTCAATTTGTTTTAATCTATATTTATAAAATCCGGAATTTAAATTTGCATCTGTGAAAGAATAATTTTGCACACTATTTATGGTTCCGCTCCCTGCAACCGTGCCGATTTTTTTCCATTCACCATGACCCGGAGAGTACCCCACGCTTGACAATTGACATCTTTCAATCTCAAACCTCTCATTATTTATTTCTTGTGATGTTTGCCAGAATAAATTAACGGTGTTATTTGCAATTTGTGAACTGAAATTTTGCAAATTAACGGGTAATATGATTTGTCCGCTGATGAAATTTCCCGTCTGCATAAATAATGTTAATGCTTTCAAACTTGAATTATAATAATTCCATCTTCCGCTGAAAGTGCTCACATTTTCTGCATATATGCTGTCGAGAAAGTTCTGATTAAGCGATGTAGTCGCCATTGCGCCAACACCGAAAGGTCCGACAAAAGCATTGTTATGATATACACCCAGCGGTGTTCCACCCAAAGTATATTCGTCCACAATATTCACAGAACCCACACTTCTGGCAAAATTACTTATCAATGAACAAAAAGCCAATGAACGGGGGTCGCCAAACCAAACATAATCCATTGCGATGCGCCATGGCGTCCTGCATGCGTCGTAATAATAAGTATATCTGCATGGAAATTCAGGCGGGCAAAGTGTGAATGGTGTTCCATCGGGAAAACACCAGTCAGGAACGATTCCTGTTGTTAACGAATGAGTTGAAACAAACAGCGATAAAAAATTATAAGTATTATTCAGCACGCTGTCCCATCCCGGATTATTTGTTATTTCTCTGAACACCCTGTAATATGCAGGGGCAAAGTATGAAAAGTTGACTCTGTAAATTCCCCCTGGTTCATTTCCTGATTTCGGTAAAAAATATGTCGAGTCAATTTCATACTGAAAAACTTTATTTATCTGTGTCTGCGCTGCCTGTAAATAATTTATTGCACCTCCGCTTCCCCATTGCCTGTGTGCCATCACCAGCGCATATGCAACGTCTTCTTCTGCATCAGTTGCAGAGCCATCCGCAGTAAAGCCGCCTATGCTGAATGGATTGCCAAGTGAATCGATTATCCATATCATCAATCCTGTCGGGTCGAGATGCAAATTGTAATATCCCCACAAATCATTGAACAATGCCTGATCGCCGCGGTTAGCTGCAAGAAGCATTCCATATCCGATGCCTTCCGAGACGGTTGCACGCAGGGTATCCCAGACAACTCTCCTGAATGCACCTGCGCCGTCAGTTGTAATGTGACGATTTTTCCAGTTAGCATAAACAGAATCGGCATCGACTGCATTGCGATTAGATGGCATTATTCCAAAGGGATAGGTTTGGTTTTGCGGAAAAGGATAGATCTGGCTGAACAGATTACTTGAGGAAATTAAAAGAAACAATATGAATAAAGCTTTTTTCATATATGTATAAACGAAAAAGAAATCTCTTTGGATTTAATTTAAAATATTATCCAATTCTTTTAAGCGGTCAATATCCTTCACAGAATTTGTTTCTTTTTCAATTATAAGCTGGTCTTTTGCGCCTGAAATATTAAACTTCTTTGTATTATCTTTTGAAATCCTGTCAATTAAATTCGTAAAATATTCACCCTGAAAAATCGGATGCTCTTTATCTTTCGGGAAATATAATGAAATCAAATTATCCTGAATTGAAATTTTTTCCAAACCGAGATTCGTTGCTTTGATTTTTAATCTCACAAGCTCGAAAAGATTTTCAACATCTTCAAGAAACTCACCAAATCTGTCGATAAGCTCTGCTCTAATTTCTTTCAGCTCTTCTTCAAATGAAGCTTCATATAATTTTCTATAGATATTAAGACGCTCGGTGTCATTCTCAATATAGTCTTTCGGAATGAGAGCATTCAAGTCGTTTTCTATAACAGTAGGGTCTCTCTTAATAGTAACAAGACTTGGTTTCTTTTCGATTTTCTTTCCGAGTTTTTGAGTTTCATCTTTCTTTTCATCCTGTTCGATTGCTTTATCCTTATCTCCAAATTCTCTGAATAATTCCGAAAATTCATTTTCTTTAAGTTCTGAAACTGCTTCATCTATAATACTCATAAATAGCTCAAAACCAATCTGTTGAACAAAACCGCTTTGTTCTTTGCCCAAAAGATTCCCGACTCCGCGAATTTCCATGTCACGCATAGATAAATTAATTCCCGAGCCAAGTTCCGTAAATTCCTCAATCGCCTGCAGACGTTTAATCGCGGTCTTTGTCAGCTTGCCCGACGAGATGAGATAAGCAAATGCCTGTGTTTCGCTTCTGCCGACGCGTCCGCGAAGCTGGTAAAGCTCCGACAAGCCGTATCTGTCGGCGTTATTTATTATAATCGTGTTAACGTTCGGAATATCCAATCCTGACTCAATAATCTTTGTGCACACAAGCACATTAGTTTTTTTCTCGATGAAGTTTATAACTGCATCTTCAAGCTGATGCGCCTCCATCTGCCCGTGAGCAATGCTTGGTTTTGCATGAGGAATCTCATGCCTTATTTTATCTGCAAGAGTATATAGTCTTTCAATTGTATCATTTACAAAATAAATCTGTCCGCCGCGTTTTAATTCATAACTCATTATCTCATGAAGTTTATCCCAGTCCATTTTTATAATTTCAGTATGAATCGGTTTTCTGTTTTTCGGCGGTGTATTAATAATCGACAAATCTCTTGCGCCAAGCAATGAAAAATTCATCGTTCTTGGAATTGGTGTAGCTGTAAGAGTTAATGTATCAATATTCGGTTGGATGGAACGAATCTTTTCTTTTGCTTTCACACCAAATCTCTGCTCCTCATCGATTATAAGCAAACCAATATCTTTGAATTGTATGTCCTTTGACAAAATTCTATGAGTGCCTATGATAATATTTATTTTTCCTTCGGCAAGTTTTTCGAGAATCTCTTTTTGTTCTTTCTTTGTCTGAAACCTTGTAAGCACCGCAACCTCAACCGCAAACGGTGAGAGACGGTCACGGAAAGTGTTATAATGCTGAACCGCAAGAATGGTTGTCGGCACAAGCACCGCAACTTGTTTATTATCGAGCACCGCCTTGAATGCAGCGCGGACAGCAACTTCTGTTTTTCCAAAGCCAACATCACCGCAAACCAATCTGTCCATCGGACTTTGCGATTGCATATCGTTCTTCACATCGACAGTTGCTTTATACTGGTCAGGAGTATCCTCGTACATAAAATTCGCTTCAAGTTCTCTCTGCCAGTGTGTGTCCTGTGAAAAACTAAAACCCTGTTCGGACTTTCGCTTTGCATAAAGTAAAATTAAATCACGGGCAATATCCTGAACTTTTTTCTTTGCTCGAAGCTTAAGCTTATCCCATTCACCGCCGCCAAGACTTGTAAGTTTTGGAACATATCCTTCCGTGCTGGAATATTTTTTTATAAGATGAATGTAATTCAGATTTACAAAAACCGTATCCCCTGCATCATAGGTCAGCTTCACTGCTTCCTGTTCATTGCTACCAACCTTAATTTTTTTCAGCCCCTCAAATTTACCTATGCCGAAATCCCTGTGAACAATGTAATCACCATACGTAAGTTCTTTTAATTCATTGAAGGTTAAACCTTTGAACTTATGTTTTCGCTTTTTGAACTGTCTGAAATATCTTCCAAAAACCTGATGCTCTGTATAAACAACCGTGTTGGCATCATTAAAAATAAATCCTTCATGCAAAGAATCACTAAGAAATTTTACTCTTGATATGTCAAGCGAAGCAGAGCTTTCTTTTTTATAATTATCTTCTTCGTTATCTTCATCAAAATTGACTGAATGTATCTGTGTATCTCTGTTAAAAATTTCTTCATCTTTGAAATCTTCAAGCAAGGATTCAAAGCGCTCTGCTTGAACTTCATCAGAACTTAGAATATAAACATCATAACCGTCACGCTGATAGTTGCATATATTTGAATAGAAATGTCTGAGGTTTGAATGAAAATCGGGCTGTGGTTTACTTGAAAAATTTTCTAAAATAAAGTTTTGTCCGGTGGGTAAAAGATTTTGAGATTCAAGAACATTCAGATTTTCAAACTGAGTTATCAAACAAATCTGATGCATATCCATAAAGCTTAAATCCTCAACCTCTGCGAGAGTTACTTCAGGATTATCAAGAACGATTAATGTATCATTACTTATATACTCAAAAATCGAGCTGTCGGGTTTATAATTTTCATCTTCGTCTGTCTGCGTTGAAAGATTCATTCCGAATTTTACCGAGCTAATTTCTTTTAACGAACGTTGAGTAGTAATATCAAACTCACGGATAGACTCAACCGTATCTCCAAAAAACTCAACACGAACTGGAGTCGAGAGCGACTCTGGATAAATATCGATAATACCTCCGCGAACAGAAAAATCACCGACCTCTTCGACAAAATCTTTTCTCGTATAATGAAACGCTGAAAGCTTTGCAATCAAATCATTAAATGGAAAATCCTTTTCCTTTCCAAGCTCTATAATAGAAACTACAAATTTATCTTTCGCAATAAATTTTTTGGAAAGCTCTTTTGAGTTACATATAATTATAAATGAATCATCCTCTGAAAGAAGTGTCAGTGATTTTGAGATTTGTTCTTCATCATCGGGTTCACCCGTCTGAATAATTGAAACATTTTCAGATGAGCTGATTGTATCCAAATCATCTTTCAGATTATTAATTCTGTCTTTCTCTGATGAGATTAAAAAAACTTTAGGATTAACGTTTTGAGAAATGTATTCAAGAATGAATGAGGTAAGCGAGCCGTTAACTCCGGTAAGACAATAGGATTCCCTTTCCTTAAAACTTTTTAAGGACTGGAACTGTGAGGAATGAAAAATTTTCTTTTTTAAGTCTTTCACAAAAATTATAGCCACAAAGTCACAAAGACGCAAGCTTCAAAACAATTTAACGCTGATAAAAAAGTTAATAACTAACCACAGATTACAGGTTTACACAAATTAACTTCTTAAAATATTGTTAATAGAATTCGTCAATTCAACAAATTCCTGAATAGAAAGCTGTTCCGGACGTTTTGAAAAATCGAAATTCACGGACTCAAATTCAATGCCCTTTTCTTCAAAAAGTTTTTTTAATGAATTTCGCATCACTTTTCTCCGCTGGTTAAATGAACTTTTAACGATTTTTTTGAATAAATCAACATCTTTTATAACATAAGAATCATTTTTGAGTTCCAGCCTAACAACTGATGACGTTACCTTTGGCTTTGGAAAAAAAGCTGTCGGTGGAACATTATAAACAATTTTCGGAACAGCATTCACCTGCGTCAGGATTGCAAGAATCCCATAATCTTTTGTATTAGGTTTTGCAGTCAGTCTCTGTGCGACTTCTTTTTGCATCATCAAAACCGCACTTTGAACAAATTGTTTATTGTCATAAAGTTTAAACAAAATTTCCGTTGTGATATTATATGGAATATTGCCAATAACTTTAATTGGTGAAGTTGTAAAGTTGTGAAGTTGTGAAAAATCAAATTCTAAAAAATCTTTATGTATAAGATTAATCTTATCACCATACTTATTCGTAAGCTCTTCTACAATAAATTTGTCAAGTTCTACAGCAGTGTAATTTATGTTAAACTTTATAAGATGCTTTGTTAAAGCTCCATGTCCCGGACCAATTTCAAGAACATTATCACCATCTTTTATGTCAAGGAATGAAATTATTTTCTTGGCAATGTTTTCATCAACCAAAAAATTCTGTCCGAGAAATTTCTTCGGACGAAATTTTTCATATTTTTTATCGAGCTCTGACATTAAATCACTGCATCAGCTTCGATTTCTATAAGCATTTCTCTCACAACAAAAGCCGATACTTCCATCAATGTCATTGCCGGTTTTATGTCCTTAAAATATTCACCTAAAACACTGCCAACCTGTTCAAAATGGTCTATCTTAGTAACAAAAATCCTGACACGGACAACATCTTTTAAACTTGAATTAAACTGTTCAAGAGCAGTTTTTATTTTTTCGAGAATGATTTTTGTCTGTTCATAAGGATTATCGATTCCGACAACTTTGCCGTCAGTTACTGCGGTCGTTCCCGAAATAAAAATCATGTTGCCCGCTTGTACTGCGCGTGAGTAACCGACTTTTTCTTCCCAGACCGTTCCCGTTGAATATAATTTTTTTTCTGTCATGATTATTTTAATAACTACGAATTATACTAATTATACTAATTTAATTTTTCAAAAATCTTTTAATTATTGTAATTTGTATAATTCGTAGTAAATATTAGTTTTTTATTTAAAAAACTTTTTTATTTCACCTGAAAGCAAATCCACAGAAATCTTTTCTATCGGATGCGGAGTATTTTCCAAAAGTAAAAACTTTGCATTCGGAATTTTTTCTGATGTATTTTTCGTTTCTTGAATCGAAACCATATTATCTTTATCACCCACGCTAATCAAAACTTCATTCTGAATTTTTTCAAAATCGGATTCTTTTAATTCAGGATTTTTTCCCAAATTCAGCATCATTTCCTCAGTTTTGTTTAAAACCTGCTTCCAATCTTGCGGTGCATGCCGCTGCTTCAACTGCTCAGCAAATGCAGGAATCTTCTCTTCGATTTTTTCGGGATTCAGCATACCTGCTTCTTTCTTTGAGGTCTCTTCGTTCCAGTCAAATTTCGTAGCAGTTGTAAAAATTTTGTTAATCAATCCTGTGCCCGCATTATTCAAAGCCGCATGCAGCGCGACATACCCGCCCATGCTGTAACCAAAAACATCTATACCTTGAAGATTATTTTCATTTATGAATTTTACAAGTTCATCTGAAAATAATTTTATTGAAAAAGGTTCATCCGGAAAATTCTCCCCTCCATGACCCGAAAAATTCATTTTATAAATCTTAAAATCACTCGAAAGTTTTTCTTCAAGCTCAGTTAATTGTTCCTTCGAACCAAGCGCACCATGTAAGAGTAAAAGATTTTTCTTCATCAATTCATTCCCGGTTTTTCAGTTGTGAGAGCTTTCTGAATACTTTCACGCTCACCGATTTGCTGGCGCCACATTGCATAGTAAAGTCCCTTAAGCTCAAGAAGTTCGAGATGCTTGCCTGACTCAACAATATGACCTTTTTCAAGCACGTGAATCATGTCCGCATGCATAATAGTCGATAACCTGTGCGCAATCATTACCGTTATATGTTCCTGTGATTCTGAAATTTTTCTTATTGTCTTATTTATTTCTTCTTCAGTAATAGAATCAAGCGAAGACGTCGCCTCATCAAATACAAGCAAGTCGGGATGCCTGAGTAGTGCTCTTGCTATCGAAAGACGCTGTTTCTCACCACCTGAAACTTTCACACCGCCCTCGCCAATCACCGTATCAAGTCCCTTATCAGCACGGGCAAGCAAACTGTTGCATTGAGCTTTTTGGAGAACATCCATGCATTGTTCATCTGTAGCTTTCGGGTTTACGAATAACAAATTTTCGCGAATCGTTCCTGAAAACAACTGCGTATCCTGAGTTACAAACCCAATCTTCTCGCGGAAAGCATCGAGGTCGATTTCTTTTGAGTTAATATGGTTATAAAATATATCGCCTTTCTCCGGCTGGTATAAACCAACAAGCAATTTTACAAGCGTTGTTTTTCCTGAACCCGACGGACCCACAAACGCAACTGTCTGCCTTATGTTTACATCAAACGAGACATGTTCAAGTGCATGCACCATCGCAGAGCGATGTTTAAAAAATACTTTATCAAACTGAAGCTCAGTCAATTTATTAATAATAACCGGATTCTTAGGTTTTTTCTCCGCAGGTATCTCAAGAATTTTCTTAAAGTTCTCCAGCGATACTTCAGTTTCACGGTATATATTAATCACATTTCCAAGCTCCTGCAAAGGACCAAAAATAAAAAACGAATAAATAAACAGTGTGAAAAACTGACCAACGGTAATCTGCTGTGTAAAAATAAAATACATCATCATAAGCAGAATCGACGTGCGGATTAAGTTCACAATTGTTCCCTGAATGAAGCTCAGACGGCGGATGTATTTTACTTTGTTAAGCTCAAGAGCAAGAATTTTATTTGTCGTTGTATTAAGACGGTTAATTTCCTGATTAGAAAGTCCGAGTGATTTAACAAGCTCAATGTTTCTGAGCGATTCCGTTGTAGAGCCTGCAAGTCCCGTTGTTTCAGCAACAATTGTTTTCTGAATCTTCTTAATTTTTTTGCTCATCACCGAACTTAAAAGTCCGATTACCGGAATAGTAAGCAAATACACCGGTGCAATAATCCAGTGAACTGTAAACGCATAAACACCCACAAAGATTACTCCGACAAGTGAAGTAAATAAAATATTTATGAATGTCTGAATTAATTTCTCAACATCTATGCGAACTTTTTGAAGTATCCCAAGTGTTTGCCCGCTTCTCTGGTCTTCAAACTCCTGATATGGAAGCTCAAGCGAGTGCTTTATTCCATCAGAATAAATCTGCGCGCCAAGGCGCTGTGTGATTACATTGATATAGTAATCCTGAAAGTTTTTTGCAATCCTTGACACAAGAGCCGCGCCGACAGCGAGAAGAAGCAATCCTATCACTCCCTGCAAAAATTGATTCGTTGTATATTGTTCGTATTTTGTTGCATAGTTATCAATTACATACCTGAACACAAACGGGTCAAGAAGTGAAAAAACCTGATTAATAGCCGCAAGAACAAGCGCAAGAATAACCAATCCGCGATAGTTTTGTAAGTATGAATATAAGAGTTTCACTTTATTTTTCTGAGAGCATTAAAATATGCAAATTATAATTTTGATTTAGGTTAGAAAAAAATGCAGAGTTAAGTTTTATATCTGTAATTTTTAACAGGAATAAATTAACTTAAATGTATGGAAATTGCACAGGGAATAGCTTATTACATAAAAATTTTCATTTCAATCTTTGTTCTTGTTAATCCGCTTGAAGGCATACCTGTTTATCTCGCTTCAACTTCCACAATGCCCGACGAGCAAAAACAAAAAATTGCTAAGACTGCCGCCATCGGTGTTGCGGTGATTCTTTTAATCGCATTATTCCTCGGCAAATTAATTCTGCAGATATTTGCAATTACCATTCCCGCGTTCACACTTGCAGGCGGAACAATAATTTTTCTCATTGCTTTAAAAATGGTTTTGGGTGATGACAATAATTCTCCTGCAGCAACTCCAACTAAAAAGAATATTGCAATAGTTCCTCTGGCAACTCCTCTTCTTGCAGGACCGGGACCAATCAGTAGTGTAATTCTTTATGCAACACAAAGCACAAGCATCTGGAATGACCTTATGATTAGCGTTGTGATTGTCATTGTTGCGATTGCAACATGGCTTGCACTAAGGGGCTCCGCAAAGATGCAGGTTTACTTAAAAGAAAATGGTGTTGATGTGCTGACAAGAATTTCCGGAATTTTGGTTGCTGCTATTGCTGTTGAAATGATAATTTCAGGACTTTTGCAATTAATTCCCGGATTGAACGCACCTAAGCCGTAAAACATCTTGCCGCAAAGGCGCTAAGACTCAAAGAATACTCATAAAAAAACTTCAACAATTTTTACTTAACTGAACTTCTTTTAATTGCCGTTGTTGGTGTTTTCACCAACAACATAATCATTTCAAAGCAACTCTCCTAAAATCACCGGGAACACTTACATTAAAGCTTAAATACGGATTGTTATTATTAAATGTTTCGTACTGAATTATGAACGACTCACCTTTGAAAGGTCTTGAGGCATAAATTGTTTTTGCGAATGCGCCGTTGCCGTAATACACAAGATTCGCATACTCAACGTTCAGCACTACCTGGCGTTTTTCATTCATATAAATAAACTTCTTCACAAGCATTGAGGATTTATCAACATAAAATTTTCTATAAGTTTTTTTCGCAGACATAAATTGCAAAACGATATCATTACCTTCCTCGGTGTACCAGACGGAATCGGTCGTATATTTTCTGATTCTTGCTCCCCCGGAAATGATATTCATAAGCTCATCGAACGATACGCTGATTTTTGTAAGTGATGAAATGTTCAGATTATTCGTAGTCCCCGTGTAGCACTTTTCATTCAAATAGTCGCAAAACACAAATTTCTTTCTGTTGAAATGTCCTGCACCGACATCAACACCAAGCGGTCCGTCAATTTTAAAATACAAATCATCTTTCTTTCTCACAACTGACTCAATGTCCGCTGTTTCATCAATGCTGCGTGTATTAATCTTAATTGTTCCTGTTGCTTTTATGTCGTTCATCTCAAGCCAGTTTTCATTAACAGTTTTCATTGTTGCAAAAACAAACTCGCTTATCGGGTCGACTATGGAACTGGTAACAGAATCGGAAGTATTACCTTCATCATCCTGAGCAAAAGAAACGTTTGAAATACTAATTAAGAAAAGTGTTATGACAAGTAGTAGTGATTTTTTCATACGCAAAATTTATGAAAAATTAATCGATAGCCTATTAAGGAAAGTTAAAGATTTTGAAATAATTATGAAATGGTTTAATCCCGTGAAGTGAGATAAGAAAAGCTCGGATTTTCTATTTCTTCTATTAAATTTTGGAGCGGATAAATTCTGTATTTATTAAAATCCGATTTATCTATCCATTTAAGCCCTCTCGAACCCGGGTCAGGAACACTTCCATCGCATGCAGTCTGGCTTTCATCGGTGCATTTGCATCTAAAAATTACCTCAACCTGGTGAATCCCGTTTCGCCAGGGTTCAAATTCTGAAGTTTCCCTTGTGAACTCCCTGACCATTATAACTTCTGCCACTTCAACATCAAGACAGACTTCTTCTTTAAACTCGCGCACTAAAGTTTCCGCTAAAAATTCATTTACTTCCTGTCTTCCTCCCGGCAAAGCATAGAAAATTCCAAATTCATCTTTATATTCAATGAATAATACTTTATTATCTTTTTCAAGATAACCCCTGGCTGAGATTCTGTGAAGCATTTTGATTTAAAAGTTTAGGTTTGAGTTTATTAAATTAGCTTATTTTTACTCAAAATTCAACGTTTTTACTCCTGTCTTACTGATTTATAACCTTATTTAAAAGCATTAAAATCGTTAATTTTGTATGATGGATACTAGTGTAAAAAGTGTTGCTCTACATACGCTTGGGTGTAAGCTAAACTATAGCGAGACCTCGACTTTGGCTAAGCAGTTCGAGTCGCGCGGGTTCAAAATCAAAAATTACGGGGATAAATCCGATGTTTTTGTTTTGAATACATGTTCAGTGACGGAAAATGCTGACAAAGAATGCCGTCAAATCGTAAGGAGCATCTTACGTCAAAATCCCGATACATATATTATTGTGACGGGCTGTTATGCACAGCTTCAGCCTGATGAAATTGCTTCGATAAACGGTGTCGATGTTGTGCTCGGAGCAAACGAAAAATTTAAGCTGTTCGATTACATTCAGAACTTCGAAAAGAATGACGTGTCATGTGTGTTCAGAAGCCCAGAAACCGAAATAAAAAATATCAACGGCGCATATTCTGCGGATATAGACTCACGCACAAGAGCGTTTCTGAAAATTCAGGACGGATGCGATTACAAATGTTCGTTCTGCACAATTCCACTTGCACGCGGCAAATCACGAAGCCTTCCAATCAACGAAGTTCTCGACAACGCAAAGAAAATCATCGATGCCGGATATAAAGAAATTATTTTAACGGGTGTAAACACAGGCGATTACAATCATCAATTAGCAATGGGTAATGAGCAATTAACATACAAATTGATTGATGTTTTATATATGCTTGAAAAGCTCGACATTCAACGCATAAGAATAAGCTCCATTGAACCAAATTTACTGAACGATGAAATCATTGACCTTGTAAGCTCATCAAAAAAATTCTGCAATCATTTTCATATTCCGTTGCAAAGCGGTGATAAAGATGTTTTAAAGCTAATGAGAAGAAGATACACGAATGATTATTATGAAAATTTAATTTACAAACTAAATGATAAAATCAAAGACGTCGGAATCGGTGTTGATGTCATCACAGGATTCCCGGGTGAGACAAAAACGCATTTTGAAAATACTTATAACTTCCTCGAGTCGTTGCCGATAAGCTATCTGCACGTTTTCACATACTCCGAACGAAGAAATACCACTGCGGTAACACTGCCCGGCAGGGTTGAAATCAGCGAACGCCGTCACAGAAGCGAACAATTAAGAACATTATCAACCGAAAAACGCTCTGCGTTTTACTCTAAATATATCGGAACCAAGCAATCGGTTTTATTTGAAGCGCAAAAAAATGACGGCACTGTTGAAGGATACACAACAAATTATATCCGCGTAAAAGTTGATTCCGAAAACGATATCGAAAATCAAATCTCGGATGTTATTCTTGAGTCTCCAAACGGAGCTTTGCCCGTCACTGCTAAAATAATGCAAAAATAATCAACCTTTGAAAGTTTATCTAATCAGACATGCTGATGCTATATCTTTTGAAACCGATGTAGTTCAGAGCGATGAATTTCGTTTTCTAACTCCGGAAGGAAGATTAACAGCAAACACAGTTTTTCATGGTTTAAAAGATGAGCTGCGTGACCTCAGATTAATTTATTCAAGCCCGCTGATAAGAGCTGTTCAGACTGCGGAGATTCTTGCGAGCAGATTGGTTTTTCCAAGCGAAGCAGAAATAAACGTTGAATTGAAAAATGAACTGAGCACTGACACAACAATTGCGAAAATAATCGGACTCCTTGAGAACACCGGTCATGATGAAGTATGCTGTGTCGGTCATGAACCGACGATGGGAAAACTTATGTTTCATTTAACAGGACAGAATATAACCAATACCGGTTTTAAGAAAGCTGCGGTGTGTAAAATTAACTTTGATGTTGAAAATGTTAAAGGTGAGCTTGAGTGGTATTTCGACCCTGATGAAATGAATTTTATCTATGAATTTTAATTCTGATATTTTTTCTTAATGAAAACATTAGTTGAAATAAAAAATCTGAACTTTGAGTATTCCAATAACGGTTTCAGGTTATCTGATGTTAACTTAGAAATTTTTGAAAAAGATTTTTTAAGTGTTACGGGAAGAAACGGTTCGGGAAAATCCACCTTGATAAAATGTCTTGCAGGAATATTTCATCATTATAGCGGAGAAATTCTTCATAATAATAACAATATTCTGCAAATAAAGCGAAAAGAACTCGCAAAATCATTCAGCTATCTTCCACAATTTGCAATTAATGAAACATACGACATTAAAGTATCAGAGTTTTTACTTCTCGGGAGATATGCATATAAAAATAATTTTGAATATACTTATAATAATATAGACAGAAGAATTGTCGATGAAGTTTTAAAGCTGACTAATTTCGAGCATTATAGAGATAAGCTTGTGAGTCAGCTTTCGGGAGGAGAAAAACAAAAATGCCTGCTGGGACTTGCGTTAGTTCAGCTTGATGTTACATCCGATTTGTCGGGAAAGGTTTTAATAATAGATGAGCCGGTAACGTTTTTGGACATTCATCATCAGAAAGAAATTTTTGAGATATTAAAATTTTTAAATGCTTGTAAAGGACTTACAATAGTTAATGTAATCCACGACTTGAATCTTGCTTTAAAATATTCTAACAGGGTTCTTGTTATGGATAACGGAAAAATTGCCGCTGCGGGAAAACCCAGAGATATATTAAACGAAATAAATCTGCTAAAATTTTTTTTAACCGAAGCAAAATTAATCAACATTCAGAATAATAATCACATAATATTATAAATGGCTTACAATAAAATTTTAATTGAGCATTACAATCAGACAAGGAAAATAATTTTAAACCGTCCTGAGAAACGAAATTCGCTTGACGAAGAAATGATTTTTGAAATTACCGATGCGATGAATTCGTTTTCTGGTGACAAGGACTCAAAATCAATTGTAATCACAGGAGCCGGAGGGAATTTCTGCTCGGGATTATTCCTCGATTACCTTCAAAAAATTTCCGAGTTTGATGTTTTACAGAACAAAGAAGACTCAACGAAGTTTAAAAATATGCTGATGGCAATATATAACTGCAGAAAACCGGTCATTGCAATGGTTGATGGTTATGCTCTTGCAGGAGGATGCGGAATTGCTTCAGCGTGTGATATAATCATTTCTTCGGACAAAGCACAGTTCGGATATACTGAGGTGAAAATCGGTTTCATTCCTGCAATTGTGATGATTTTTTTATTAAAGCGTGTTAGCGAAACTCACGCGAAAGATTTACTCTTATCATCCAGATTTATTAACGCAGATGAAGCGGTCAGAATCGGGTTTGCAAATTATGCCGTAAAACAAAACGAGCTTGAAGACTTTACAATGAAGTTGTGCGATGATTTTAATAAGCTTCCTTTAAGCTCAATGATGCTTACTAAAGAAATGTTCAGAAATATTTCTTCTATGAGCTTTGAGTCTGCGCTTGACTATGCAGTTGACCTTAATGCAATCACCCGCATGACCGATGAATGCAAAAAGGGTGTTTCTAACTTCCTAAATAAGAAATAATATATTATATGTCTAAATCAAAACAAACAAATAAAGTTAACAAACAGAACAGCAATAAGAATAACAGCAATATGCCGAAATATATTTTTATAGGTGTATTGGTTTTAGTTGCTGCATATTTGATTTATATCTTTTTTATCAAAAAAGAAGAAGTGATGACGCCTCCGCATCAACCTACAATTCAACAGTATCAGCCGCCTCCGATAACTGATACAATATTCACAAAAGAAGGAGAGGTTACCTTTATGAAGAAAGGGGGCAAGAAAATTTTGCATAAATTTAATGTTGAAGTTTCAGATGAAGACAAGGAACGTGCTCAGGGTTTGATGTACCGCGCGCAGATGGGAACAGACGAAGCGATGATTTTTCTATTTCCAAGATCGGAACCTCAATCCTTCTGGATGAAGAATACAAAAATTCCGCTTGATATAATTTATATCAATGAAAAAAATGAAGTTGTAAAGATTTATAAAATGACAAAACCTTTCAGTCTTGATTCATTGCCATCGGAAAAAAATGCTATGTATGTCGTGGAAATAAATGGTGGCCTGAGTGATAAGTTTGGAATTGCGGAAGGTGATATAATCGAGTTTAGAAAGAATTAATAATTAATTGTGCTGGGGTTCTCGCTTCGCGGGAATAATTTTTTGCTTATAGCAAAAAATTATTTTTTCTTTTCTTTTACTAACTGTGCTTTTGCAGCATATGCGGCGGCGATTGCTTCATAAGCCCATGCAATGTCAAATTCGTTCTCGGAGATTTTATTCTTCTCGCATATCTCTAGACATTTCTTAGCGTGATATAAAGCCGGCTCAGGTCTTTTCAAAACGGAATAAACGCGCGATACCTGCCAATGTCCCGTCGCAAGATTTTTCGGTTTTCCGAACTGAGTCCAGAAATGCAATGACGCATGAGCCGCATTTACCATCTCATCATCTTCAGCTTCAGTGCGGTTTTTCTTTTCAAGCAATTTCCACACATCGGTGAACAGGTCACCTGCGAACTTTAATTGCGCTTCTCTTTCTGTATATTTTATTTCGTCTGCCATAATCTTCAAAAATCGCCATTATTAGAACAAATTTTATGCCAAAATTAATTTATTAATATAAATAATTTGAATTAAGTTATTAAAAAATCAATGAATTATAATACTTATCGAGTTAAAGTATTTATAGTATTTTATTATTTACTTATTTTCATTTCCAACAAACATACCCCCAATGAAATTTCTAATTTTTACAATTATTTTTTTTGCAATTCTTTTTTCTTCCAAAGGTTATTGTCAGTATGACCGTCATGGAAATCCGATTTTTAATAGTGTTATATTAAGTGAAGACGAAGTTGATGATTTTGAAATTGACTGCGGATATTATACGATTGATGATAACATTGCAAACGATGAATCATCGGTTTACATGAATGATAACCCTACAAAGGAAGATTACATAAAATTCGCAAGAAGTTTGCCGTCATATTTCTTTATCATTCACGAAAATAGAAACGTCCAGTTCATGATAATGCCAATCATAAAAGTTGAAGATGGAAAAACAAAATATTTTTATAATGTTATTTTTCCAGGCTCCAAAAAAAACGCACTATTTCCATGTACTGTTACAGGTGCTATAAGCGAGAAACGGGCTGAAGAATTGGTCAGACTTAAGGTTGACTCCAAAGCAAAAATATACTTTGAAAATGGAATAAAATTATTTGAATTTCAAAATGCAAAATATAAAGTTCAAAACTATAAAGAATTAAAATCAGAAGTTACCGGGCTTTCTAAAGATTTGATGAGTATAAAATCTTTAAGTCTTGGCGATATCGAAACTTACATAAAAAAAGAATCAATAGGCGGCAGGCTTGATTTTGTAAAAACTCTTGAAGCCGATAAATTATACCTTGTCAATGGTGTAGCAGTCGGACCGGCTCATTACAGCATTTTTCTTTGGGGGTTAGCTGTTGCAAAGCTTGGAATTGAAGATTATGAGGAAGCATTAGAACTTTATGAAGAAATCTACAAAACGGACTTGAGACCCGAATTGGAATCACTGCTTTTAGCCGGATTTAAAAGTGTTGAAAAAGAATAAACCTTTTTATAAATCAGAGTTTTTCTTTAAAAGTAATATTTTTACAACATCCCTTTCGAATTGTATCTAAAAATGCCAAATGGTATTTTTATGAACCTCCGAAATTCTTACTGAAAATGAGGAAATTAAATTATAATTATATGAAAATTAAATATTTTATTGCAATAATACTTTTGGCATTTGTTTCTTTGAACTTTTCAGGATGCGGTTATAATACCCTCGTGAGCCAGGAGGAAGCAGTCAATTCCGCATGGGCGCAGGTTGAAAACCAATACCAAAGAAGAGCTGACCTTATCCCGAATCTTGTAAAAACCGTTCAGGGCGCGGCTGATTTTGAAAAATCTGTTTTAACTGAAGTAACCGATGCTAGAAGCAGAGTCGGACAAACAAATATTACTGCAGGTGATTTAAGTGACCCGGCAAAATTCCAGCAATTCCAGCAGGCACAAGACCAGCTTTCAAGTGCTCTTTCCAGATTATTGGTTGTTGCAGAAAATTATCCTCAGCTGAAAGCAAACGAAAGTTTTCTTCAGCTTCAGTCGCAGCTTGAAGGAACGGAAAACAGAATTTCAGTTGAACGCAGAAGATTTAATGAAGTTGTTCAGGAGTTTAATTCAAATGTAAGAAGCTTTCCTACGCTTATAGTGGCAAAGATATTCGGCTTCAAAGAAAAAGCATACTTTAAAGGAAAAGAAGGAAGTGAAAACGCTCCTGACGTAAATTTCGATTTTAATAAAAAAGAAAAATGAAGTCAATGTGCAATTAGCAAAGAACAATGAACAATGGAAAGTAATTCTGAAAATATAATTAGAAAGAAATCCTTTGACTTTGCTGTTAGAATAATCAAACTATATAAGTATTTAGTTAAAAACAAAAAAGAGTTTGTTCTTTCAAAACAAGTTTTAAGATGTGGTACTTCTATAGGTGCAAATGTTGAAGAAGGAATCGGTGGAATAAGTAAGGCAGATTTTTCAAATAAACTTTCAATAGCTTATAAAGAGTCAAGAGAAACAAATTATTGGCTAAGACTTTTGAAGGAAACTGAGTTTATTGACCCAAAAATGTTTTTATCATTGTTTAACGATAATGAGGAAATAAGTAAAATTTTATTTAGTATTATAAGAACTTCAAGGGGTAAAAAGTAATGTGAATAATTGCACATTGCTAATTGTAAATTGTTAATTGAGTATGCAGGCTGTCATAATGGCGGGAGGGTTCGGTACGAGGTTAAGACCCCTGACCAATAACATTCCAAAGCCGATGGTTCCGGTAGTTAACAAGCCGATGCTTGAGCATATTTTTAATCTGCTTAAGCTTCATGGAATCACCGACTTTGTTATGCTGCTTTATTTTATGCCTGATAAAATTCAGGAATATTTCGGAGATGGAAAAGATTTTGGTGTTACTATAAGATATGTGACTCCTGATGCAGATTACGGAACAGCCGGAGCAGTCAAATACACGGAAGAATTTATTGATGATAAGTTTGTTGTTATAAGCGGCGACGTTCTTACAGATTTTAATCTCACCGAAGTAATGCAGTTTCACAACAAAAGAAATTCTCTTGCGACCATCTCTCTTTACAGCGCAGAAAATCCTTTGCAGTACGGAATTGTGCTCACAAACGATGAAGGAAAAATAGTCCGCTTTCTCGAAAAGCCCTCATCTTCAGAAGTTTTTTCCGATACAATAAACACAGGGATTTATTGCTTCAATAAACAAATTTTTGATTTCATACCTAAAGGAGAGAATTATGATTTCTCAAAAGATTTATTTCCAAAATTGCTTGGCTTGAATGAAGCATTATATGGCTACAAATGCAAAGGTTACTGGCGTGATGTCGGAAACCTGGAAGAATATATGCTTGCAAATATGGAAGCGCTTCGGGGTGATTTATATTATATAAAACAAAAAAATGCTGCAGGAAACTGCATTGATAAATCGGTGAAATTCGGCAACGGAGCGATTATTGAAAATAGTATTATTGGTAAAGACTGCGTCATCGACAGCGGTGCCGTAATCAGAAACTCGGTTTTATGGCGAAACGTGCATGTCGGCTCAAAAGTAAACTTGCTTTTTGACGTTATCGGAAATCACTGCACAATCGGAGCAAACACACGAGTCAACGATTTTGTTTTTATTGGCGATAATTGCGAAATCGGCAAGAATGTTTTTATAAGCTCGAGCATAAAAATCTGGGATAAGAAACAAATCGACAACAACGCAAAGATTACAAAGAGCTTAATTTACGAGGATACTTTTTTTAATGAACTGTTCACCGATTCAAGAATTTCAGGACTTTCAAACTTGCAGATAAACCCCGAGTTTGCTGCAAAGCTCGGCGCGGTTTATGGCGCTTACATCGGTGAAAATAAAAAAATCATTATAGGCAGAGACATCGACGATGTATCGAATATGATTAAACGCGCAATAACAAGCGGACTACTTTCAGCGGGAAGCTCGGTTATTGATTTGCAGTTAATTCCCATTCCGATGTTGAGACAGGAGCTTAAAAGCGGTAACGGTTCAGGAGGTATATTTGTGCGCAAATCGCCTTTCGATAAAGCAACTTCCGACATTATATTTTTTGATAAAGACGGAAAAGATTTATCAAGCAACAAAACAAAATCAATCGAAAGATTATTTTTCAGTGAGGAATATCAGCGCGCATCGTTTTATAATGTGGGCAGCATCCGTTTTCCCGAACGAACCAATGAGAAGTACGAAGATTTTTTCTTAAGCTGTCTTAATGTTAATGTTATCAAGAAAAGAAAGTTTAAACTTGTAATTGATTATTCATACGGAATAACTGCTGAAATACTCCCGAACATTTTAGGTGAGTTCGACATACAAATAGTTTCGTTATCCGGTTACCTCGATAAGGATAAAATCACCCGGCCGATTAATGAGTTTAACAAAGCATTTGAGAATTTTACTCATGTAATAAAAGCGCTTGATTATGATTTAGGTTTCATGATTGATGCAGGCGGTGAAAAAACCTGGCTCGTAACTCCCGACGGTAAAAAGCTCGATGGGCACCGTTTTCTTGTGCTTGTATTAAAATTATTTTTAATGACTCATCCCGGTGTGAAAAAAGTTGCCGTGCCTGTTCAGGCAACTTCTGAAGTTGACCTTGTTGCAAAAGAATTCGGCGTTGAAGTTGTTCGCGTAAAAGATTCGCACTATGCAATGATGATGGCTTGCGAGGATAAAGAAGTTAAATTTGTCGGCGGCGTAATGGGAGGATTTTTATTCCCGGAATTTTTACATGCAACAGACGGAATGTTTTCAATTGCAAAAATTCTTGAAATGCTTGCAATTAGCGGCGTAACAATTGAACAGCTCGACAAAGAAACACCGCGTCTGTATATGGTTAAGGAAAATCTTACCTGCCCAAAAGAAGAAAAAGGGAAAGTGATGAGGCAGTTTATGGAAGATACGATTAGCTTTAAACAACAGCTTATAGATGGTGTAAAACTATTCCTCAATGGAGTTGATACGGGAGTCGATACGGTTTTGTTTATTCCCGACAAAGACAGGAATATCATTCATCTTAATATTGAAACCGAATCAAAAGAAAAATCGGAAAAACTTTTAAAAGAGTATAAAGAAAAAGCATTAAAATATATTCCCGAATAATACGGGGATTCCCGCCTTCGCGGGAATGACTTCGTTAATAAAAATATTAATTTTATAGAAATTTTATACCAAAATGAAAATAAGTGACATCTTAACTGAGCAGACAATTATGGTTAACCTTGATGCAGCGGATAAAACCGAAGCAATAAATAAAATGGTTGACCTTGCAAACAACTCGGGAAGAGTATTGAATCTTGAGAGAGTTCGTGAATGCGTATTCGATCGTGAAAAGCTCGTATCGACGGGAGTCGGCAAGGGGTTTGCAATCCCCCACGGAAAAACAGATGAGATTTCTGACGTCGTTGCGGCGTTCGGCATTACAAAAAAACCGATTGATTTTGATTCCATTGATTCCGAACCTGTAAGATTTATTTTCCTGCTTGTTGGCAAAGACAGCTTGCTTAATGTTCATATAAAACTGCTTAGCCGAATTTCCAGAATTATGAATAAAGATGAGTTTAGAGGAAAACTTTTGCTCGCTAAGAATTCTGCGGATGTCTTAAAGCTTTTTCAGGAAGAAGAACAGCATATTACCGATGTTTAAAGCTTATACCGGATGATGATATTAAGGTTATTGTTTCCATTTTTATTTTTATTCCTATTAGTTCAATCCGTTAAATCAAAACCTTTCAAAGAATTTAAAGACTTGAAAAAAAACCAGATTCAATATACTCTGTCTTTTTCCAAACCCCAGAATAATTATTGCGATGTAGAAATTCTTGTTTCAACTGATTCGGAAGAATCTCTGCTATTTTCAATGCCCGTATGGACCCCCGGTTCTTATTTAATACGTGAGTTCGGCAGACACATAGAGCGTGTAAAAGCATTTAATGAAAACGGCAAGGAGCTTGAAGTATTTAAAATAAATAAAAATACCTGGCAGGTCAACTGCGCAGGCGCAAGTGAAGTCAAACTGACTTATAGCGTTTACTGCAATGAACTGACTGTCCGTACAAGCCAGGTGAATATCGACCATGCATTTATTTCTTCTTCCGGTGTATTTATGTTTGTTCGCGGACGGCTTGACAGCAAATGCATACTTAAAATTAATCCATATAAAACCTGGAAAGAAATTTCAACCGGATTAAGAAAGATTGCTAAAAATAAATATGAAGCTGAAAACTATGATAACTTTATTGACTGTCCGATTGAAATCGGCAATCAGGAGATAATTGAGTTCACCGTTGCCGGCAAAAAACATTATATCTGCATGGCAGGAAAAGGAAATTATAATGCAGATACATTAAAGAAGGATTTCAAAAAAATTGTAGAAGTTGAAAAAGATTTATTTGATGATTTACCCTATGAAGATTTTACATTCATAATTCTTCTTGTAAAAAATGGCGGCGGCGGGCTTGAACATAAAAATTCCTTTGCAGCAATTGGTGACAGAAATCTTTTTGATAATCCCGAAAGATACAAAAGATTTTTAGGGCTAATCTCACATGAGTTTTTCCATTTATGGAATGTAAAACGAATCAGACCTGTTGCTCTTGGTCCGTTTGATTACGACAATGAGAACTACACAAAAATGCATTATGTAACAGAAGGCTGGACAAGTTTCTATGACAATGTCTTTTTAAGAAGAGCTGACATACTTAATGACGAAGAATATATAGAATACATCGAACGTGATGTAAATGATATAATGAGATTTTCGGGACGCTTTAAGCAGTCGCTTGAAGAATCAAGCTTCGATAACTGGATAAAATATTACCGCCAGGATGAAAACAACCGCAACTCCCAAATTTCATATTACACGAAAGGTGCGCTTGTTGCAATGATGCTTGACATAGAAATAATTCGCGCAACTAACGCAAGAAAATCTCTCGATAATGTTTTAAAATTATTGTGGCAGGATTATAAGAACAATCCTGAACGCGGTTATGACGACGCAAGAATAAAAGAGCTGTGCGAACAGGTAAGCGGAAAGAATCTCAAATCGTTCTGGAAAAACTACATTGCCGGAACAAAGGACCTGCCTTTGGAAGAATATCTTGGCTATGCCGGTATTGACATGACAAATAAAAATGCTGAAGATAAAATCAGTCTTGATGTTGAATATACTGTTGTTTTGGATTCTGTAATCCAAATTACAAAAGTTTATGAAGGCGGAACAGGATTTGAAGCAGGATTAAATTTTAAAGACAGAATAATTTCCATTAACGGCGAGACCGTAACAAAGGCAAACTATGATGCAGTCCTTAACGCAAACGAAACAGGTGATGAACTTATTGTAAGAATCGACAGAGACGGACTCGAAAAAGAAATCAAAGTTACTTTGTTAACTGCAATTCCTGTTTACAAACTAAGTTTAACAAAATACCCGACCGAAAATCAGCTTAAGGTTTTTAATAAGTGGATTAAAGGATAAATGTGAATTTATTCCCGCAAAAGCGGGGGGAACCCTTTGGGTCATCCCGGTAGTTTTCAAAATCTAATCATAAAATTTTATGTCTCATAAATACGTCTATTACTTTGGCGGAGGAAAAGCCGACGGCAATGCGGAGATGAAAGACCTTCTTGGCGGAAAAGGCGCAAACCTTGCCGAGATGATTAATATCAACTTGCCTGTCCCCGCAGGATTTACAATCACTACTGAGGTTTGCACATACTATTATAAGAATAAAAAAACTTATCCGAAAGTTTTAGAAACTCAGATTAAAGACGCGCTTGCAAAAGTTGAAAAACAAATGGGAGCAAAATTCGGAGACAGCAAAAATCCTTTGCTTGTCAGCGTGCGTTCGGGCTCCCGTGCTTCAATGCCTGGAATGATGGACACGGTTTTGAATCTCGGCTTGAATGATAAAACAGCCGAAACTCTCATCAAAAAGACCGGCAACGAAAGATTTGTTTATGATTCATACAGAAGATTCGTGCAGATGTATGGCGACGTTGTGATGGACTTGAAACCGAAAGATAAAAACCAGGTTGACCCGTTTGAAGAAATCATTCACAAGAAAAAAGAAGCCCGCGGTATAAAGCTGGATATAGATTTCACTGTAAAAGACTTGAAAGAACTTATCAAAGAATTTAAATCTGCTATCAAAACCGAAACAGGAAAAGATTTTCCGACCGACCCGATGAAACAGCTTTGGGGCGCTGTCGGAGCTGTTTTCAAATCCTGGATGAATGACCGCGCGATTGTTTATAGAAAGCTTAACAGCATTCCCGAAGAATGGGGCACCGCTGTCAACGTGCAATCAATGGTTTTCGGAAATATGGGAGATACCTCAGGCACAGGCGTTGCATTTACGAGAAATCCTTCCAATGGTGAAGATGAATTTTACGGTGAATTCCTTATGAATGCGCAGGGTGAAGACGTTGTAGCAGGTATCAGAACACCTCTTCCAATCTCAAAACTAAAAAAAGAAAATAAAAGAATATATGACCAGCTTGAAGAAATAAGAGAAATTCTTGAACAGCATTACCGTGACATGATGGACATTGAATTTACGATACAGGAAGAAGTTTTATATATGCTTCAATGCCGTGTCGGTAAAAGAACAGGATATGCTGCGGTGAAAATTGCAGTTGATATGGTGAAAGAAAAATTAATCAACGAACGTGAAGCAGTGATTCGTGTTGAAGCTGAACAGTTGAATCAGATGCTCAGACCGATTTTCGATGAGGCACAAAAAAATGATATGATTAAAAAGGGAAAGCTTCTTACAAAAGGTTTAAATGCAGGTCCCGGAGCTGCAAGCGGAAGAGTTTATTTCAATTCTTTTGATGCCGTAAACGCCGCTGCGCGCGGTGAGAAAGTAATTCTCGTAAGAATCGAAACATCTCCTGAAGACATTCGCGGAATGAATGCCGCTCAGGGAATTCTTACTTCTCGCGGCGGCATGACCTCGCATGCAGCGCTTGTTGCAAGACAGATGGGCAAAGTCTGTGTTGCGGGATGCGGTGATTTGGATATCGATTATCTTCTTAAAACAATTACCGTTAAAAATAAATCTCATAAGATTCACGAAAAGGATTATTTATCAATAGACGGTTCTACAGGCGAAGTAATCATCGGCGAGCTTCATCCTAAAGCGTCTGAAATTTTACAGGTGCTTGTCGATAAAACAATGAAACCTAAAGATTCGGTAACATATAATTATTATTCCACTTTCATGAAGTGGGTCGATGCAAACAGGCGTTTGAAAATCAGAACAAACGCTGATCAGCCCGACCAGTCCGAAAATGCAATTGCATTCGGAGCGGAAGGCATAGGGCTTTGCAGAACCGAGCATATGTTCTTCGGCGGTGATAGAATCGATGCTGTCCGTGAAATGATTCTTGCCTACAGCGAAGAAGGTCGCAGAAAAGCGCTTGAGAAAATTCTTCCTTACCAGCGTGATGACTTCGAAAAAATATTTTTGGTAATGAAAGACCGTCCTGTAACAATAAGAACTCTCGACCCTCCTTTGCATGAGTTTCTGCCAAAGACAGAAATTGAAATGCGTAAGCTCGCAAATCAAATAGGTACTAACTTCGATGAAATAAAATACAAGGTCGACTCGTTGCACGAGTTCAATCCGATGCTTGGGCATCGCGGATGCCGTCTTGGTGTTTCATTTCCTGAAATCACCGAAATGCAGGCAAGAGCAATATTCGAAGCAGCCGCTTTGGTTATCAAAAAAGGAATAAAAGTGAAACCCGAAGTTATGATTCCGCTTGTGAGTCATATCAACGAATTTAAGCTTCAGGAAGACATAATCCGCAGAGTTGCCGCTGAAGTTATGAAAGCGAAAAAAGTCAAGATTGATTACATGGTCGGAACGATGATTGAAATTCCGCGCGCTGCATTGACTGCGCGTCAGATTGCCGGAAGAGCGCAATTCTTTTCTTTCGGAACGAATGACTTAACTCAGATGACTTATGGCATTTCACGTGATGACTCAAGCCACTTTCTCCCTAAATACCTTGAAGTAGATGTGCTTGAAAAAGACCCATTTGTTACCGTTGACGTTGATGGTGTAGGAATGCTTATAAGATTCGCAGTTCGTGAAGGGCGTGATGTAAATAAAAATTTAAAAATTGGAATTTGCGGGGAACACGGTGGTGACCCTGAAACAATTTCATTTTGTGAAACCAACGGACTGGATTACGTAAGCTGTTCGCCGTTCAGAGTCCCTATTGCGCGTCTTGCTGCAGCAAGAGCACAACTAAAGGCAAACGGCTTAAATACAAAAGAAACAAAAATCAAAAAAACAAAAGCTAAAAAGAAGTAAATTGAAATTCCCCTCTTGAGAGGGGTGTCTCCGATGAAATCGGAGACGGGGTGTGTTGAATAAAATTTATTATAAAAACAAAAAGCGGTTTCATACCGCTTTTTTTATACATAATATTTTTTTAAAACAATTTACAATCCAAATGAATATCCAATGCCAACCCCAATCTGAAAATAGCTTCTTCCATGAACAGTTTCTGCAGGAAGATTTACAGATTCACTTGTTGTCGAGCTGCCTTGTGTAATCTTAGTTGTCTGATTGAATACAGCACCCGTTTTCTTTAAAATGTTGTGATACCTTACCATAATATTTCCAAACAATGCAGTTCCTAAATTGATGTTTAACCCCGCACCGGCATTTAATCCAAACTGCGAAAGTGAACTGAAGCTGATTTCAGTAACTTTAGGAGGATTTGAAGAATCGGTTATTTTAAATGTCCCGGGCGTAAATGAATATAAACCCGCAGCAGCATCAATATAAATTCTTAGCATTTTATTTCCCGGAATATTTATATAATATCTCGGACCGATATATCCGCTGAATTGATTTGTGCTTGTTCGAGTGACAGTAGAACCGGGAATTACAACGTATCCGTCTTCAAAAGGAATAAAATCACTGGCAAAAGTCCCTGCAATTCCCCAGTTAGAATTTAGATTCACTACCGCTTCAACCTGAAAACCGGGAAAGCTCTTAAAAGCATTTTTCCAGCCCGAGTCCGAAAGCCAGAAAGAATAATTTCCTCTTGCTATAACGTTAACAGAAGGTTTAAACGTTTGTGCGTTTATTGCTTCTGTGAAAAAAATAAAAAATAAAAAAATGTAAAATGTCTTTTTCATTTTTCTGTATGTTTAAAGAATTTCATTCCGAGTTAAAAATTAATTAAATTATAATCTTATATAAATAAAAAAAGCGGCTCGAAGCCGCTTTTTTATACAATACTTTCTTTCAAATAGAATTTACATGCCGAAAGTAAATCCAAGACCTATACCGAACTGTAAATAACTTCTTGCCGGAATATCTTCGGGAGTTGAATTTGTAGTAGTAGTTGTTGTTGTACCTTGCTGTTCAACAGTTATTTTCTCTCTGAAAACTACATCTGTTTTCTTCAATACATTATGATACTTTATCATAAAGTTTGCAAACATTGAAGGTCCTAAACCAACATTCACTCCTGCGCCGGCATTAAATCCGAACTGTGAAACCGAATTAAAAGTTATTGTTGTAACTCTTGGCGGATTTGTAGTTTCGGTCATTTTAAAAGTGCCGGGTTTAAATGAATATAAACCTGCTGCCGCATCTATGTAAATTTTAACCATTTTGTTCGCAGGAAGATTTATATAATATCTTGGTCCTAAATATCCAGCAATTTGCGAGGAGCTTTCCTGTGTAAAGGTTGCACCCGGAATTGTTAAAGTTCGGTCTTTCGCAGAAATAAAATCCGCAGCAAAAGTTCCTGAAATTCCCCACATTGATGTCAGATTGACAACTGCTTCTAACTGGATTCCCGGAAATTCTTTATACTCATTTTTCCATGTTGAGTCGGAAAGCCATAAAGAATAGTTTCCTCTTACTATAACGTTTACAGATGGTTTAAAAATTTGCGCCTGAGCAGCGCTGCCAAAAATCATTACTAACAAAAAAGTAAAAATTAATTTTTTCACCTTGTTCCTCCTTTGTTTTTTGTTTTCCCCGTTCAGATAAAAATAGATAAAATAGATATGTTAAAAAAGTAAATTTAGACTAAAGACTATAATTAAAGTAGTGTTCTTGCTTCACATCACTGCTTATGCTGAGAGCCACAGGACAATTACGTGCAATATTTTCAAGAATTGCGCGTTTGTCTTCAGGAATGTTTTCTGAAAGTTCATAAAAAACTTTTATGACTGCAAGCTTTCGGGGTTGAGTAGTTGTCATGTGTTTTTCAACTCTGACCTGCGAACCGGATAAATTTATATTTTCGGGATCAGGATTTTTTATGTCCATTGTTGTAATAGAGCAGACACCAAGCGAAGTTGCAAGCAAATCTGTCGGAGAAAATGCTTCTCCGCGACCTTTATTATCTACAGGTGCATCTGTTGCAATTTTGTCTCCACTCGGACCGTGGGTTGCAACGCAATGAAACCCGCCTTCATAAAAAATATCTATGTTAACCATATTTTTTGTCATTCCTGCGAAAGCAGGAATCCATAAACGTTTTGTTGACCCTGAATCAAGTCCAGGGTGACAGATGAATTTACTTAACTAAAATCATCTTCTTTGTTTCCGAAAAATCTTTAGTTGAAAGAGTATAATAATAAATCCCACTTGGAAGATTTTCTGCACTCCATTGAACTTTATAATTTCCAACCGGTAACTCTTCATTAACCAATACAGCAACCTCTTTCCCTAAATCATTATAGATTTTTAATTGAGTAAATCCAAAATTAGAAATTGAAAATTCGATATTCGAAATTGGATTAAATGGATTCGGATAATTTTGTTTAAGCTCAAAGCTTTCAACCTTCGTAACAGGGTCAGAAATACTCGTCGGAATTGTTAACTGAACCAATCCTAAAGTATTATTTCCTGCGTTTGGTATCGCAAGCGTGTCTGTCCATCTGTTCACGTAAATATCCGCAGGATTCGATAAACCGGATGTAACTACAAAAGCCGGTAAAGCAAAATTTATGTCATATCTAATTACTGACTGCGCGCTCCATGTTGAAATATAAACATGGTCATTTCTGTCAAGTGAAATGCCGTCAAAGTTTCCATATGAAGTCGATAAAATTGTCTGAACGTTTGCTGAATCATTCAACGGAATACTGTAGACAATCGCAGATGCTCCCCATGTGCAGGCGAGGATTCTATTGCGCGGCTTATCTACAAAAAGTCCATTTGGCTGTCTTGCAGTTGTTCCAACCCATGTCCAGAATTCCGAGGTATTAGTATTAACTTTATAAATTCTTCTTGCTGAGAAATCGGATGCATAAAGCATTCCGTTTGTTGAATCAATTGCAACATCATTTACAAACGTTGCGCCGGTTATCTGCACGTTTAAAATTTCATTCGCATTGCTTAAATCATATCCGCGAACGCGGGTTCCGTTTGCAACATAAACTTTTCCGTTATAATATGTTATGCCGTGAATGCTTCCTCCGACATTTTTAAAAATGGAAGTTGTACCGTCCTGTGTTCTTTTAACTATGTTACTGCTTGATGTATTTGAAACATAATAAGCCTTCCCGACAGGGTCGTATGTAACGCTCTCGGGCGAGCTGTATTGCGCAAATGAACTGCTTACAAAAACGAGGGAAAGTAAAATTAAAAAGAATAACGAGTAGAGTTGTAACATGAATTATTTAATTATTTTATTTCTGATTTTGCTTTTTTAAGATTTCTTATCCAGCCGGAGTATTTCGTCCGCTTAACCGGAGTTCCGCTGAACGTCTCATTGAATTTTTCTTCCGTATAATTTAGCAATTCGTCATAAGACTTATTAGTTATTTCGGCTCGCGGAAAAAATGCTTCTTCAACTGTAAAAACACCTTTCCCGTTATAAGGACAGACATCCTGGCAGATATCGCATCCGTAAATCCATCCATGCATATTTATTTCATCAGGAATCTCTCCGCGATTTTCTATTGTCTGATATGACAAGCATAAATTTGCATCAAGCTTATATTCATCATATAACGCGCCTGTCGGACATGCATTCAGGCACAAGCGGCAGGTTTTGCACATATCCTCAGCCGGTTCATCATAATCCAACTCCTGATTTATTAATATCTCACATAAAAAGAAAAAGCTCCCTGCATCGGGATTTATTACATTAGTGTTTTTTCCCATCCATCCGATTCCTGATTTCACCGCCCACACCTTTTCCATCACCGGACCATCATCAACATAAAATTTTGTTTTGATACTTGAGTCAAACTCTTCGATTTCTTTGCAAACTTCTTTCAATTTTTTCTTTAAAACTTTATGATAATCTTTTGAGCCCCATGCATACCGCGAAATCTTTGGCATGTTTTTATCTTCATTATGCGAAACAGGAGCATCATAAATGTATGCAAGAGAAATTATGGACTTCACATCTTCCATTATTAAAAAAGGATTGATCCGCTTTTCAAAATTATTCCCGAGCCAGTGCATTGTTCCGTGCCTGCCTTCATCAAGCCAGTTCTTGAAATAAATTTTTTCTTTATCGAGAACTTCAGCTTTTGAAACACCCGCTTTAAAAAACCCGTTCTTAAGACAAATTGATTTTATATGTGAAGTGAGGTTTTGCAAGATACTCGGAATGGGATTCCCGCCTGCGCGGGAATGACTTCTCTTAGTTAAAACTTAAAATTAAAAATTTTCTTCTTTGGTTTTTTTATGTAAATAAAATCATTTTCTATTTTATGCTCAAAAGTTCTCAGCTTGCATCCCATCTTGTGCGGTTGTTCGCCTGTTTCTAAATGAAACTGAAAACCATGTACCGGACAAACAACATATTTTTCATTCTGAACTTCATCGATATATCCCTCATGCATCAATGGTGAATGATTATGAGGACATACATTGTCAACAACATACACTTTATCATAAACCTTAAAAATCGCTACCTCGGTTTCATCATCGAGCTGGAAAAACTTACCGTGCTTATTCGCAAGCTCTGATACTTTTACAGATTTCACAAAGTTTTTGTCGATATTGCCAAACATATTATCAAAATAAAAATTTTACAAATAAAAAAGGACAGACAAACCTGCCTGTCCTTTTTAATTATATTTCTTTAAAAAAGAGAATTTTTACTCTTCTTTTTTATCTTCTGCCGGTTTTTCGATTCTTTCTTTTCTTTCGGGTCTGTCTCTTCTATCCGTTCGTGGTCTTTCTTCTCTTTCAACATAACCCTCAGGTTTCGGCAGCAATGCTTTTCTGCTGAGTTTTAGTTTTCCCTGGTCATCTTTTCCGATTAATTTCACTTTTACCGCCTGTCCCATTTTGAGAACTTCTTTAACATCTTTCAATCTTCTGTGTTCTATTTCAGAAATATGAAGAAGCCCTTCTTTGCCGGGTAAGAATTCAACAAATGCGCCAAAGTCACGAATGCCTTTTACGACACCGTCATAGGTTTTTCCTATTTCCGGCTGCTCGGTAATTTTCGAAATCATGTCTTTTGCTTTTTCTGCAGACTCAGAATTCGTCGCGGCAATAGTAACTTTACCTGCGTCATCGATGTCAATCTCAGCACCGCTCTCGGAAATAATAAGACGAATATTTTTTCCGCCCGGTCCGATTACTGCGCCAATCATTTCTGTCGGAACATTCATCGTATATAAGTGCGGAGCATAAGTAGAAATATTTTCTTTAGCTTTTGAAATTGTTTCATTCATTTTTCCGAGTATATGCAGTCTTCCGTCTTTTGCCTGAGCAAGAGCTCTTTCCATAATGTCAAATGAAATTCCCTGAATCTTTATATCCATCTGAATCGCAGTGATGCCATCGGTTGTTCCTGCAACTTTGAAGTCCATATCACCGAGATGATCCTCATCACCCAAGATGTCAGACAGAATTGCTGTTCTTTCACCTTCTTTTATAAGTCCCATTGCAATACCTGCTACGGGTTTCTTAATAGGCACACCTGCATCCATCAGAGCAAGTGAACCTGCGCAGACAGTTGCCATCGATGATGAACCATTTGATTCAAGAATATCGGAAACAATTCTTATTGTATAAGGAAATTCATACTCATCAGGAGACATATTTTTCAATGCACGCTCTGCAAGATTTCCGTGCCCGATTTCTCTGCGTCCCGGTCCCGGTCTTCCGCCAACTTCACCCGTGCTGAACGAAGGAAAGTTATAATGAAGCATGAATCTTTTTGTAACATCAACTTTATATCCATCGATTATCTGTTCATCGCGTTTCGTTCCGAGTGTTGCCGAGGTTAAGCTTTGAGTTTCACCTCTTGTGAACAATGCAGAACCGTGTGTTCTCGGAAGAACACCGATTTCGCTGGTAATGTTTCTTATATCGGTAGTGTTTCTTCCATCGAGACGTTTTCCTTCATTAAGAATCATCTCCCTCATCTCATAATACTCGATATCGTTGATTATGCTTTTTATTTTCTTCTCTGCAGTCGGGTCTTCACCGTATGCAGGGTATCTTGCAATTATTTCAGCCAATGCTTTTTCATGGATTTCTTTAGCTTTGCTTCCTCTGTCTTCTTTTTTAAGAATACTTCTTTGAGCAGCTCTTAACTCGTCAATGATAATGCTTTTTATTTCTTCAATTAACTGCTGGTCAACGTCAGGCAATTTAACTTCTCTTTTTGGAATTGCAACTTCCTTTGCAAAGTCTTCCTGGAACTGGCAAAGCATCGCAATATACTGATGAGCAAATTTAATTGCTTCAAGAAATTCTTCTTCTGAAATTTCTTTTGCTTCGCCTTCAACCATCAAAATGGAATCTTTCGTTCCTGCAACGATTATCTCAAAGTCTCCCTGTTCGCTTTCATCTGTCGAAGGAAAAACAATCATTTTTCCGTCAACTTTTGTAATGCTTACTTCCGAAACCGGAATGTTAAAAGGAATATTTGAAATTAATAATGCTGCAGATGAACCTATACATCCGAGCACTCCTGAATCGAAGTTGCCTTCGGATGAATATAACGTTGCAACTATTTGTGTTTCGGATAAATAACCTTCCTGAAACATCGGACGCAATGGTCTGTCGATAAGACGTGAGTTTAATACCTCTTTATCCGGCGGCTTACCTTCACGTTTGAAGAATCCGCCCGGGATCTTCCCGTATGATGCGGTTTTTTCACGGTAGTCAACTGTCAGCGGAAAGAAATCCTGTCCTTCGACAGCTTCGTTTTTTGCTGTGGCGGTGCAAAGAACAACATTATCACCAAGAGTAACGAGCACGGCACCGTTTGCCTGTTTTGCTAATCTTCCCGTTTCTAATGTTAATGTCTTTCCACCAATCTCAATACTTTTTCTATGTATCATTTAGTTTTTGTTTGTATCAACCTGTCATTTGTCATTTTTAGTCATTTTGAAGCGCAGCGAAAAATCTCACTTGCTCGTTATAAATGAGATTTTTCACTTCGCTTCCCGCAGGATTTTCCTACGGACAAAATGACAATACGGTCGAAGTTTTTATTTTCTTAAATCAAGTTCTTTTACGATAGCTCTGTATCGTGTGATATCTTTGTTTTCAAGATATCTTAAAAGCTTTCTTCTTTTACCAACCATTTTTAACAATCCTGTTCTTGAATGATTATCTTTTTTGTGTGTGTTAAAGTGGTCAGCAGAAAGCTCGTTAATTCTTGTTGTCAAAATGGCAACCTGAACTTCAGGTCTTCCCGAATCTTTTTCAGATTTTCCGTATTTTGAAACAAGTTCTTTTTTTTGTTCTTTGTTTAACATATTTGTTTTTGAATTAATTTAATTTATTTAAAACCTTTGTTTTATCTGAAGCCATTGCCTCTATTAAATCTTCGAGAGAATTAAACTTCTGTTCTTCTCTTAAGTAATCTATGAAATTTACTTTTATTTTTTTCCCGTAAATGTCTTTGTCAAAATCAAAAATATTTACTTCTATTTTCAAGTTGTCATTATCTGATACCGTCGGATTAACACCTATGCTCATCATCCCATTATGCCTTTTTCCATCAATCTCTACCGACACAGCATAAATTCCTTTTTTAGGAATCAGCTTGAACTCATCGATTTTTAAATTCGCTGTCGGATACCCGAGTTCTTTACCGCGTTTATCACCGTGAATAACTTCACCTTCAATCGAGTATTCCCTTCCAAGCAAGTCATTCGCTTTCTCAATCTCGCCTGTCAATAGAAAATTTCTTATCTCCGTGCTGCTTATATGAGCACCGTTAAGGGTAAACTCTTCGACTTTATCGACATTAAAATCAAACTCCTTCGACATTTCTGCGAGCGTATCGAAATTTCCCTCGCGGTTTTTTCCGAACATATGGTCATAACCGAGAACCAAATCGGTCATTCCAACGCCATTTATAAGGTATTTTATATAAAATTCGCGGGCAGGGGTCTGAGAAAATTCCTTTGTGAAATTAATTATATAAACTAAATCAATTCCGTAAGACTCGAAAATTTTTATTTTCTCATCGGTAGTCGAAAGAATCTTTATATCTCTATCTTTATTTCTAAGAACAATTTGCGGATGAGGGTCAAATGTTACTATGACACTCCGCAATCCTTTATTCTGCTTTACAGAATTTAAAATCTTTATAATCTCCTGATGTCCGAGATGAACTCCGTCAAAAGTTCCGACGGTTATAATACTCTTTTTATCAAACTTTAACTCTTCTAAGCTTCTTGCAACAATCATATCTTATATGAACATACTGCACGATTAAAATCTACTTAAGAGATTTTAATGTTTCGTTTATTTTCTCAAAGTCCGGCTGTTTTCCGGCATCATCCAGAATTTCCGCATATCTTATAATTCCGTCTTTATCAACAACGAAAGCTGACCTTCTTGAAACACCGTTCATGTCATATACAAATTTTCCGTCGTCATATCTTGTGCCGTAGTCAACAATTGTTTTCTTATTGAAGTCACTTAAAAGCGGAAAATTAAGATTATTTGCTTTTGACCACGCTTCCTGAGTAAAAACAGAATCAACGCTTATGCCGAGTACATCCGCATTTAACGAACTGTAATTTCCAAGACCTTCATTTATTGAACATGCTTCTTTTGTACATCCGCCTGAAAATGCCTGCGGGAAAAATAATATAACAAGATTTTTGCCTTTGTAATCACTGAGTGAAATATCTTTCACCTCTCCCGTTAAATTCTTTGATTTTAGAGTAAAATTCGGTGCCTTATCTCCAACTTTTAGTGCCATAATAGTTACATTAAAATTTTAGCAAAGCATTAAATATACCTAAATTTTAAGGCATTAACAATGGAATTAGTGTGGTATTAAGTATTGTTTTTTTAAGTAGTTAAATCCGTTGTTGGTCAGATTTTGACCTTTTGTGAATTGTTTTTTGCTTCCTGAACCGTGGGGTATTTTCCAACTCTGACACGGTAATAAATCCCTTTTGCTCCAAGATTTGCTTCAACTACACTGACATTTTGAACTCCCGCTTTTTTAAGAGCGTTGGCTTTACCTTCTGCGATAGCTTTGTCTTTATATGAGCCGGTCTGGATGTAAACTCCGTCCGTGGTTCTTATGTAAACTACATTGTTTGCAGGGTCGTTTATTTGTTCCTCTTCACCGGGATTCAATTTTCTGTATTGTGAGTCTTCCTGAGTTGAAGTGGTTTGATTATTTTGCGTAGGTGGTGTTTGTGGCTGTGATGAAGTTTTTACAGTATCTTTTCTGTTTGTTGTATCTTTTGATTGCTGATTTTGTTTTGAAGAATCTGTTATGGCAGGAATAACCTGCTGTTCTTTTTTAACTGAATCTACAAGAACAGGCACGGATTTCGGTTTGAATAAATCTGATGACAACAGGAAATATATTCCAGCAAATACAGCGATGACAATTCCGATTAAAATCATTATTGATAACGAAAATATTTTGCTACCTTCTTTTTGTTCGTCTGTAACGTCTCGTTTAGGGTATGGCATTTGTTCGTGCGGAGTGGGATGAACAGTTTTCATTCCATGTCCACCTTCTTTATCCTCAAAAATATCGTTGTAATCTTTAAAGAAATCAAACTTCACATCCTCATCATCGCCATTTTTAAATAAAACCTGTTCATCTTTCTTTGCTTCAAGCCCTTCGAATGGTTTTACACTCTGAATTTCTTCGTGAAGCTGTTTTATCTCCTCAGGTATTAAAATATCAGACCCTTCAAATGAAAAATCTTCTTCTTGCTTATTTTTTTCAGCTTCGGCTTTGATTTCTTCTTCTATGACTTCTTCAGATTCTTCTTCCTGCGGAAGCTCTGCTTCTGGAATGCCCGACTCGGAGACACTGTCTTTAAATAAATTTTTGAAGTCAAAATCAGGGATTTTTATATCGTCATCCGGTGTCTGTGCTTTTAGCTTTTCTTCTGTTGCTTTGTTAATGTCTTCAATTTTCTTTATTGTATCGCTGTCTATATCATTAAAATCATCTTCATCGAGCTTTGCAAAATCTTCAGAGATTTTGCTTTCGATTTCTTTTAGGATTTCATCGCGCTCATCAAAAAGTTTTTCTTTCTCTTCAAACATATCCCTGAAAGATTGCTCTTCGCTTTTCGGCTCCTCAATCCTTGTTTCATCTTTTATTTCTTCAGATGTGTCTTGCTGGGTTATTAAATCTTCTTCAAGAACATTCGATTCTTCAGGAGTTCTTATTTCGGGTTCTTTTGATTCTATTTCAGAAACATCTTCAGTTAATGCCGGTTGAACCTCCTCTTGAATCTCTTCTTGAATCTCATCTTCCGCTACAGGTTCGGGAGATACAATATCCCCGAAAGTTTCCTTAATCTTGTTGTTTAACTCTTCTCTTATTCTTTCAAAGTCGAGTATTTCTTTTTCACTCGGAATGTAGCCATGTATTTCGGTGGTCTCTGTTTCAATTGTTGCTTCGGGTTCTTTAATATCTTCAATCGGCTCTTTAAGCTCAACGACCAGCGGTTCTTCTGGCTCTTCCCTGTCAATGAAACTAAAATCAGGAAGCGCTTCTTTGTGGGTTTCGATTATTTCTTGTTTTTCAATTACATTCCTGGCTTCAATTTCGTCAATCGTACCCGAAAGTATTTTATCGGAGATAGTTTCTTCGGTTGGTTCGGTTTTGGCTAATCTATATCTTTCGGAATCAAAGAAAGATTTTCTGCGGTCATCAGCAAGTTTATCAATTTTTTTCTCAGTTGATTCTTCTTTAGATTCTTCCCTGAAAATCTCTTTAAACTTTTCTTTTGTCTCTTCTTTAGCTTTATCTTTTTCTGTAAGTTTTCCTTCGACAACGCTGACGCGTGATTGTATAAATTCTTTCTCCTCAATTTCATCGATTACTTCCTCGTAATCTTCCATATCCACGTCAGGATAATCTTCTTCTTTGAAGTTAGTTATGAAAGCAACTGTAACCGGTTCGAGATTATTGAATGAGTCGTTTACGTCATAAGAAAATTTCTTAACGGGGGAAAACGAAACGGTCTGAAGAATTTTTCCGCTCTCGCCTTTTTTATAATTTACATCAAACTTCCCAAATTCGCTTATGTTTATGTGTTTCCCTTTGATGAGAGAGTTTCTGAGAATGGAAAAAATATTATTGACAATTTCAGCGGCATCAATCCGTGCAACGTCGAACTCATCCATTATTTTATTTATAATGTCTTCTTTCTTCATTGCTGGTTAGGACTCTTTCTTTATTTCTTCAACCATTTTTTCTTCGGGGAAAAATTTAACCTTATCTCTCGGCGGTAAAAGCTCTTCAGTCTTCTTCTTTTTATTAACGCGGCGCATCATCGGTTTGTGAATCTTCTCGAATTTTCCAAAGTCTTCTATTTCAACGGCATTGCCGTTAATAACGTCTTCCTTTACAAGCTCAAAAACCCTGTCTATGATTTTAGAAGAAATCTGACGGTTTAAACGAACCTTGAAAATAATTTTATTAAGTAAAGAATTTTTATTCATTAATATAAATGTAGAGACGCAATATTTTGCGTCTTAATAAAAGATATATTTAATTTCTGAAATTAATCTTTCGAGATACTCTTTGTCGGTTTCATCAAACGAAGCAAACTTATAGCTGTCTATGTCAAGAACTCCGCTGACCATTCCATCGAGCATTATCGGAACAACTATTTCCGAATTCGAACCTGCATCACAGGCAATATGTCCCGGAAACTCATGCACGTCATCCACAATTAAAGTTTTTTGCTGTTTTATGGATTCCCAGCATACGCCTTTTCGTTCTTTAAGCCGTGTGCAGGCTGTTTTTCCCTGAAACGGTCCGAGCACAAGCTCATCCTGATGTTCTTCGTCTATAAAATAAAAACCAACCCATGAAAATATTTCAAATGATTGCTTTAATGCTGCTGTGATGTTTGCTAAATTGGCAACTAAACTTGTTTCGTCCGAAATGAGCGAGACAATCTGGGGGATTAATGATTCGTATTTTTCTTTTTTAGACTGGTCAAAATCTACTGTAACGGTTTTCGCCAACTTGAAGCCAATTTATCAAAATTAAGAGAATATTTCCTTATTTGAAATGGTTTTTTTGTTCTTTTGTCTTTATAAATTAGCCCCAAAGACGCTAAGACGCAAAGGTGTTTTTACTTCTCTCTTTTAACTCTCCCGCTTTCACGTTTACATAAGTATATTCATTACTAATTACTTATCGATTGTGTATTTTTGTTAATGCCAAAATCTGAAAACCGACTCATTCTTGCTCTTGCTATTCCGGCGGTTCTTCAGACTGTCGTAAAATCTTCATTTACATTATCCGATGCATACTGGGTTGGAAAACTCGGGAGTGTGCCCCTCGCTGCGATTTCGGTAGCCACCTTTCTTGTCTGGGGAATGATGTCTGTCGGCGAAATGATTGCAACAGGAACAAACGCGCTCGTTGCGCAGTCAACCGGCGCAAAAAACAATGCGCTCTCGGCAAAAATTTCCATAATAAACATTGTTAATGCTTTTTTCTATTCTGTCATACTCGGTAATCTCGTTGTACCGTTGACTCCATATTTATACGACCTCATACATCTTGATGCCGAGCAGCGTTATTTTGCCGATGAATATTTTCATACTATTCTTTACGGATTCCCTGCATTTATATTGCTCTCGACTTTGAGTGCTGCGTTCCGCGGGTATGGAGACACAAAAACTCCTTTTTATCTTTTGATGTTTGCAGCAATATTAAATTTTGTTTTAAATCCCGTATTTATTTTTGGAATTAAAATCGGAGATGAACTAATTCTGAATTATGGAATCAAAGGTTCGGCTCTTGTAAGTATTTTATCATATTTTCTTGCATTCTTAATCGGGTTTTATATTCTGCTGAAACGAAAGCTCGCAGATAAAATTTTAAGCTATACATTCGATACAAAAATAATTTCCGATACGTTTAAAATCGGATTTCCGCTCGGACTTAACGGAGTGGCATTTTCAATGATATATGTTTTCGTAGCAAGTTTTGTTGCTGAATATGGAAGCACGGGACTTGCTGCGCTTGGAATCGGACACCGTTCAGAGTCGCTTGCATATCAGACAACTGTAGGTTTTGCGCTTGCTGCGACGATTATGGTCGGGCAGAGCATCGGCGCGGGTCTTCCCCAAAAAGCAGAACACTATACATGGAAGATTTTAAAACTATCGGGTGCGTTTATTGTTGCTTATTCAATTTTTCTGTTTATTTTCAGCGCGGATATTGCCGCAATATTTTCTCAGGATGCAGGGGTAATTCAAGCAGCATCGGACTACAACAAGCTCGCCGCGCTTGTTTTGATTTTCACTGCTGCCGATGTAATCTTAAGCGGTGCATTTTCAGGCGCAGGTGATACAATGCCTCCTGCAGTTATAAGTTTTACTTTTAATATAATCCGTATTCCTTTATGCTTCTTATTGTCTCCTATCTGGGGATTAACCGGCGTATGGATTGCAATATCTTTTTCTGCTTTACTGAAAGGTGTTGCCATAACAATCTGGTTCAAGCTCGGCAAATGGAAAACAAGAGGAGTGAGGATTTCATAAACATAAAAATGTAAGTACGACAGGCATTCCTGCCTGTCGGGACAGACAAGAATGTCTGTCCTACCCGGTTTTTAGCTTAACATGAAAAAATATTTACAGTAATTTTATAAATGCCTTTAGAAATCACAAAAGAACTTTTACGCAGAATTGAAATTGTCGGGATGGTTCTCGACAAGCCGGGATATTATACTGAAAATGATTTCTGCGAGCATTTCGGTTACAGCGTGCAGAACCTGCGTCTCGATATGCAAATCCTGCGTGAGAAAGGTGTTGATATTCACTCAACAAAAAAAGTTTTCGTCATCGACCGAAAGCTCGATTTGCAAACATTGAATAACCTCATAAGCTCTTACATTGCCGTTAATGACAATTATACAATACGCAATCTTAAGCCGATACAAAAAGTCTTTAAGGATGAAACTCTTATTACGTTCATAAAAATTGTTAAGTCTATAAATTCGCGAAGCATAATCGAAATGGAATACGGACATGATAAATACAATCAGCCGGTCAAGCGTCTCATTACTCCAATCGGACTCAATAATCTTGGAAAAACCTTCCACCTCATTGCACTTGAAAACGATGACATTAATAATCTCAAATTTTTTCTTCTTGAGAAAATTATCTCGATAAAATTCACAAATAAAAAATCCGCATTGAAAGAGCTTCCCAATCTCAGTGAAGTTTATAAATACTCATGGGGGAGCTATTTCGGGGGCGAAGCCGTTGAAGTAAAGCTTTTATTCGATAAAAAAACCGGTGAGTCACTTAAAGATAAAATTTTTGTCGAGGAACAGGAAATCGAAGAAACCTCTGACGGATATGTTTTGAAAATGAAGGTTAAACTATCGTATGAATTTATCTCGTGGGTTATGGGCTGGGGCGGAAGTGTGAAGATAGTCTCTCCAAAAATATTAAAAGACGAAGTTGTGAAACGGGCGAAAGAAATAGTGAAGAGTTATAGTTAATTAATATAATATAGCCTATTTTCTTAACAATTAATTAGCGCACGGTAGAGACGCAATATTTTGCGTCTCCTTTTTTAATGTTAAAATTTAAGAACAAATACAGAATACCTACATCCAGATTAAAAGGCTGGGACTATGGTTCTTCAGGATTATATTTCATTACAATCTGTACAAAAAATAAAGTACCTTATTTTGGAAATATACAATTCGATGAGGCAAAAGACACAGCGTCTATACAAAAAACAAAATTGGGATTAATTGCAGAAAATTTTTGGACAGAAATTCCAAAACATTTTGCATTTGTCAAATTAGATGAATTCATAATAATGCCAAACCATATTCATGGTATTATATTCATGGACAAAGAACCTCAAGTTCAATGGTTTGAAAATAAATTTGGTCCCCAATCAAGCAACTTAGCATCAATTATTCGTAGTTATAAAGCTGCTGTAAAAAAATATTCAACTCTTAACAAGATAAAATTTGAATGGCAAGAAAGATATTATGATCATATTATTAAATCAGATATGGAATTGGAAAATATAAGGAAATATATAAGTGAAAATATTTTAAAATGGACTTTAGATGAAAATTATATAAAAAATGAATGAGACGCAAAATATTGCGTCTCTACTATATGGTTTATCAATTTAATACCCAAAACAAAAAACCCGCTCTTCGCGGGTTTTTTATTTAAGACTATCACTTAAAATTGAACTCTTACTGCATGCTTGGGTCGATTTCGCAGGTGATTTTTAAAATCTTTTCGTTCTCAGGATCATTTGAGTAAACCACCAAAGTTTTCTCCTGATGTCCTTCTCTTCCCTGTGTGTTGAAGGTTACCTGAATCTGTCCCTCTTCACCTTTTGCATATTCTTTTTTGTCACCTACTGTTGCTCCGGTGCATCCGCAGGAAGTCTGAACTTTGTCAATCACAAGAGTTGCGTTACCGTTGTTTTTAAACTTGAAGTTATATTGAATCTGCGGTCCTTGTGGAACTTTACCAAAATTATGTTCGGTTTCATTGAACTGAAGCTTTGGACCTTTTCCTTCAGTAGATGCGGTCAAAGTAGAATTTGAAAATACAAAAAACATCAATGCGATTATGCCAAGCATTCCGGCAGTAAAATAAGAAATTTTTGCGATTTTTGTGTTTATGAAGTTACTCATTTTTAATTACCTCCGTTGTTAATATTTCCCTCCGGCATAGCCGTGGCGGTGTTTTGTGAGGAAACCGTTTTTGTAGTTTCCCTACCTGAAAAAATAAATATAATGATTATAGCAATCAACATAAAAATATCCTGCACAATCCGCCAAATTATGTCTGATGGTGTAGATGCAGCGCTTGTGGAAAAGCACCCACAATTGATTTCAAGCCCCCTTGCATATGCCTGTGCTAGCCCGATTATGAAGAAAAAAAGCAATGTGCCAATAATAGCAGCATTTGCTTTAGTCCACTTTCCAAAAATCAGCAATAAACCCGAAATTGCCTCAATATACGGCAGAATTATTGCTATTAAATTCACAGACCATATCGGGAAAAGATGATATCCTTTTACAATAGATGCAAATGCTTTCGGGTCTGTGATTTTGGGTATGGCAGCATAAATAAACAAGCCGCCGATTATCAACCTTAAAATAAAAAGAACAGTTTTGTTTTGGAAGAATTCTTTCAATATTATTATTATAAATTATAAGTTTATTTTTCTACAGGATAACCTGCGGTTTCCCATTCTTTATAACCGCCTCGGTAAATATTCAAGCTTGTATATCCAAGTCTTGCAATCTCATAAGCCAAATCAATGCTGATTTCACATTCTCCTCCGCTGCAATATACAACTATTATATCGTCCTTTCCGATATTTGAAAGAAAATGTCTTTTATCTTCTGTGCTGATTTTCATAAACTCTTCATAAGGAATGCTTATTGCACCTTTTATTTTCCCCGCATCATATTCGTGTTTCGGTCGTCCGTCTATGAACAAAGCTCCTTTTTCATGAAGCAATTTTGCAAAATCCATTTTAATATTTTGTGGTTTTACTATACCGGTCTTTGGGTCATAGTTCGGATTCTGCATTATGTTTTGAGTTTTTATCTGACCCTGTTCATACTGTTGTTTAAGCTTGTCACTGTTTTCTTCCGAATACATGCTTTCATCAATAACCAAAGGCAATCCTCCCGGACGGACAAAGTTTATAGCAAGTCCGACTACAATGCAAATTCCGAGAATGAATAAAATTTGTTTTCCCATATAATTAAAATTAATATTTTATTTTTACTCCTGTTGCCTGAATACCCGAAGCGCATGTATTATAGGCATTAATCAATTCTGCATACTTCGATATAACGTCATTCTTGAGTCTTTTAAATGCGTAATCTTCCGACCCGTTATAATTTGCAAACAATTGCGTTGAGCTTATAAAAGATTCAAATGCTAAATCGAAAATACTTTCAAAATCACTTTTTGCAACCGATTCGTTTTCACATAAACTCAACATTCCGGCTTTATAGTTTATATATTTTCTCTTTAGTGCTTCAAGCTGACCTTTCAAAGATTCTTTTTTATAGCCAGGTTGTTGGCCCTTCACAATTTCAAATACGATAGCAGCTTCATTTAAAAAAGAATTGTATCCTGCTACAATTGCTTCAAACTTTTTCTGATTCGGAATTCTTAGTTTAACCGGAACGTATAAATCAATTAAACGTCCAAACCCTTTCGCTTGTTTGTTAAACTCTTCAAACGCTTTCCCAACTTTATCGTTTAACTTGTCCGCACGTAAAATATCTTCTTTATATTCTGAATTTTTATAATACGTATATGCAGTATTAAGAGTATAAAGATAAGATTTTGTCTCGTGCAATAAATTTGAAAGCCCGTTCTTAAAATTCGTCTCCATTAGGGTGTCGTCAGGTCTAAATTCGTCTGAATTATTTTCTTTTTCTAATGTTTCAATTTTGTGTTTTAATATCTGGTCTGACGTTATGTCATGCACACTAATAACCGGGTCGTTTGCAAGTTCTGTTGGTGTAGGAATTATTCTGAAATACTCATTTTCCGCAAACTCAACATCAGCATATAAAGAATTATAATAAGAAATATAACGGTTATAAAATTGTAAATCACTTAATGAAAATATTACCTGTCCATCAGGTCCGCTTACAGGCTTCATTTCATAATCTGCCTGCTGTTCTTCACCCGAATTTTTTCCTGCTTCTCTTTTTTTAAGTTCAGTAATCTTTTCTTTCAGCTTTCCGCACGATATGGTAAAGAGCAAAACTAAAATCGAAAGGACAAAACCAAAAGATTTAGTTCTCATCAAAAAGCCCTTTTTGAGGAGATTTTCGGTTCTTTTTTATTCCTAAATGTTTATAAGCCAAGTCCGTAGCTTCACGACCTTTTGGGGTTCTCTTTATAAAACCCTCAACAATAAGAAAAGGTTCATAAACATCTTCGATTGTTCCGGGGTCTTCCCCGACCGAAGCCGCAACATTTGAAAGTCCCACAGGTCCGCCATTGTGCTTCAAAATAATAGTTTCAAGAATTCGTTTATCTATTTTATCCAAACCGTATTCATCAACGCCTAAAGATTCCAGCGCATATCGTGCAATGTCTTCAGTGATTGTTCCATCGCCTTTAACGATAGCAAAATCGCGTGTGCGCCTTAATAAACGATTTGCAATTCTTGGTGTTGCCCGGCTTCGCTGTGCAATTTCTCTGCAGCCCGCTTCATCTATTTTTAAATTCAAAATTCTTGCGGAACGTTTTACGATATCTGATAAATTATCCGTGCTGTAATAATCAAGATGTGCTGTGATTCCGAATCTGTCAAGCATTGGAGATGAAAGTAATCCCTGTCTCGTTGTTGCTCCGATTAACGTAAATCTCTCAAGCTTTATCGGTATGCTTCTCGCTGCAGGTCCCTGGTCAATCATTATGTCCAGCTTGTAATCCTCCATCGCAGAATACAAAAACTCTTCAACAATTTTCGGTATGCGGTGAATTTCATCTATGAATAAAATTTCGTTCTCACGAAGCTTCGTAAGCATTCCTGCAAGATCACCCGGTTTTTCTATGACAGGTCCCGACGTTGAAACAAGATTTACCCCGAGCTCATGTGCAATTATCAGCGCAAGAGTAGTCTTGCCAAGTCCCGGAGGTCCCGTGAATAAAACATGGTCAAGCGATTCGCCAAGCTTCTTCGAGCTTTGAATAAAAATTTTGAGATTATCTTTAACTTTCTGCTGTCCGATGAAATCATTAAATGACGACGGACGGACTTTGCTTACAAAATCCTTGTCCTCCGGAATAAGCTCAGTTGTATTTAATGCGCCTTTTCTGCTCAAACGGTTGAGAGTAAAATTTATTAATCACTTATGTATAAAAATAATATTAATTTATTTGTATTAATATGGAAAATAAAGATACAAACCAACCATCAGGTCTTGTTCATGAAGTTCAAATGGTGGTGATTGCCCGGAAAATCAAGGTTCTGGGAATTGCCATAATGATAGGGATTTTTGCAATTTATCTGCTTGGCGTTTTTGTTTCCACGTCTAACATAAACAAAGACCTGGCGGCATTGAATCTTGCTTCGCTTCTATTTTGTTCTGTAATGTGCATAAGCTCTGTTTATGTCCGCAAAGCATTGCTGAAAAAAGTTACTATGCAGAATTTCCAGACAAAATATTTTACAGCTCATATTGTAGCATTTGCAATGTGCGATGCCGGAGGATTGTTTTGCATAACCACAAACTTGTTCGTAAATCAAAACGTAATTTATGCAAGCTTCGGAACGTTGATTACTTTATTATATCTGTATATTAATTTCCCGAAACAGGAAGATGCGCAAAACGTTTTCTTAAACTAAAAACAAGTCCCATAGCAAAACTGAAATCGAAAACTGGTCTTTTATTTCTCCGTTTTTAATCATCTTGGCAATTTCTTCTTTGGTAAACCAACCTCTGTTTGTAATTTCATTTGTGTCAAGCTCATCTGATACCTGCTTAACATTTGTTGCGCTGAAACAGTGGAGCAGTTGATTGCTTGAACCAATCGAAGGATGAACAATGCCTAACTTTTTAATATTCCCTTTCCTTACCTCACAGCCCGCTTCTTCTTTTAACTCTTTTATGATAATATCATCAGGTTCAAATCCTTTATCGACTACACCGGCAGGAATTTCCCAGCTATATAAATCCGTTAAATATCTATAATTCTGCACCAATACAATTTTTCCCTGTTCATCTTTTGCGCAAACGCCTGCACCTTCAAAATGATAATGCACACCTTCAAACTGGATTTGCGTTCCATCAGGAAGTTTAATGTCATCCACACGCATTGATATCCATTTGCCGTCAAATACAGGTTTGGAATTTAAAATTTCCCAGAGTGGTTTTTTCATTTAATTTATAAAAAATTTGACACAGAGTTCACAGAGGCAAGAAAAAACTTCCCCCTTTGGAGGGGGGAAGGGGGAGGAAAAATTTATTCGCTTACGTTGTTCGCGTCTTTTGTTTTCGTTTTATTGCTTGATTCCGTTCCATCATTTGTCAGCACTATTCCTGTTGCTTTAATCTCATAAACTTTTTGTGGTCCGACAATGTTAGAAACATCTTTTTTGTTTTTTGCATCTTCATTAAAATGCTTAGCCATTTTTTCTGAAATTTCTTTTATAGCAAAAACACCATTGACGGTGGCAGTCTGATTAAAGCTGTCTTTTGGAAGAACAAAGTTATGGTCTGTTTTAACTCTGATTTCTTTGTCACCTTCCATAAAAGTAATCCAGCAACCTGCTTTCTGACAGACGTCAACAATTGAAGCTGTTACAACCACTTCCTGACCGTTATATGTTTCAGGGTTAGCAAATAATTCTGTTAGCGTTACGGTTTGAACACCCTCGGGAAACTCTTTGCCGTAAAGTTGTCCCTCTCCGCTTGCATCCTGTGCAGAAACCGAAGCAGTAATGAACAAAGAAAAAATAAGTAAAAATAATTTTAATGATTTCATTTTTTTGTTAAGTTAATTTATTATGATAAAATTTTTATTTGTAAGCAGCAAAATCAAGAAAAGCATCCATTGCAAATAAATTAGATACATCTTTGATTGCATTATAAGCGCCGGACTTTCCCGGCAGCTTATATGAAACTTTTACTCTTTCCGCCTTTTCAAATCCTGCGAGTCTCAATGTTTCTTTCAATATATCACTCGTAAAAAAACTTCTATGGTAAAGCGGATGATTGCCGCCTTTCCATTTTGACTTTGAAAGCCTGAACTTCAAGCTGTTCCAGTTAGGGACTTCAAGGAATAAAATCCCGTCATCATTTAACAAAGAGCGTATTTTTTTTAACTCATCAACAGGATTCCAAAAATGCTCAAGAACATGCCACAGAGTTATAACATCAAACTTCTTTTTTTCATTTATTAAATCCTCGACTTTTTTGTTCGATACATTCAACCCGAATTGCTTGCTTGCAAATTCAAGCGCTTTATTTGATACATCGATTCCATAACATTCATAACCGGAATCAGAAGCAGTTTTCATAAATAATCCGCTTCCGCAGCCGACATCAAGAAGTTTTCCTCCTGATTTATACTTCTTCAAGTAAGGAATTCTCTGCTCATTGATTGCAAAAATTTCTGCAAGGTGCGGAAACTTTGAATGAGCATTATAATCACTTCTCAAGTATTGAATATCATAATATTCCTCATAAATCTCGGATTCATCGGGCGGATTGAGCAAATAAATCAAAGAACATTTTTTACATTTAACAACTTTAAATTCTTTTTCCGTCAGCTCGATAGAATATTCATTGCTACCGCAATTTGGACATATCCGCATTAAACAATTTAAAAAATTGAAATTTCGTTTTAAATCCATTAATTTGAACTATTCAAAACTAATCTCATAAAGCGGCATATTTGGAAGAAAAACGTACCAAAAACATTGAATTTACGGATAAATTAAAGATTTCACGCATCGAGGCGCTTAGTGACGGCGTTTTTGCAATTGCTATGACGCTCATGGTTTTGAGTCTCAAATTTCCCGACCAGTTTCCTTCGAATCCGACACATCAAGAGCTTATTAACGGACTTCTTGAGTCTTTACCGGCGCTTGAAAAATATTTTATCAGTTTTTTGGTTCTTGGAATTTATTGGATGCGGCATCAGGCACAGTTTACTTTCATTCAATTTGCAACACGCGGACTTTTATATATCAATATAATTTTTCTTTTATTTGTCGCTTTGATTCCCGCTACAACAGCTTTTTTAATGACTTATAATTCTAATCAGATACCGCTTCAGCTGTACTTAATAAATAATCTTCTTATAAGTTTGGTTCTTATCTGGCATTGGCATTATATAACAAAAATAAATCCCAACCTTATCGTAAAAGAACTTACGCCTGATTTAATCAGAAAAGGTTTTTATATGAATCTTGTGGCTTGCCTTTTATTTGTTGTTTCGATAATTATTTCATTCTGGAATTTAAGAATGAGTATTTCGGTTCTTTATATAATGCCGATTTTATTCCCATTCTATCGTTTTGTAGAAAAAAAACGAATGAAAGAAAATTATAAAAATTTGCATACATAACCTTAAAAATATTAAAACTACTTTTTAATGACTTCCGAAGAAATCGAAAATATAATTAAGAACCGCAGAACGACTAAACCTGCAAAGATGAACGGTAAAAAAATCCCTGATGAAATAATAAAAAATCTTTTATCAATGGCAGACTGGGCACCGACGCATGGACACACTGAACCCTGGTATTTAACTGTCATAAGCGGTGAAAATGTCGTAAAGTTTTGCCGGTTGCATGCTGAGATGTATAAAACTTACACACCGGCTGAAAATTTTAAAGAAGCGAGTTATGAAAAGATTTATAATAATGGAAATATGGTTTCCCACATGATTGCAATAGGTATGAAGCGCGGAAGCAAACCAAACATCCCCGAAATTGAAGAAATCGAAGCAACTGCCTGCGCCGTTCAGAATATCTGGCTCACCGCAACTGCTTATGGTCTTGCTGTTTATTGGGGTTCAGGCGGGATGACGTACAAACCGCAGATGAAAGAATATTTCGGACTTGATGAGAATGATATATTTTTAGGGTTTTTATATCTTGGTTACTCCGATGAAAAATTTGAAGGAAAAAGAATTAAACCTGCCGGAGAAAAATTCAGATGGCTGGATAAAGTTTGACAAAGTTTGAATTAAGTGTATAAGAAAGTTTTCTTCATATCGTTCTTAACTGCCCTTCTTATTATTGCTCTTCACTATTTTGAAAACTCGTTTTTCATGGGTGAAATTTCTACAAAGACTTATATAACTATAATCGGAATTATTTTTTTGGGAATAGGCGCTTTAGTTGGGATAAAGCTTGCCCGGCGAAAAACAGTTGTAAAAACTGAAATTCAATATATAGAGAAAGAGCCAGCCATCAATATTGCTGAAAATGATATCCTGACTGACCGCGAAAATGAAATCCTCGTTTGCATTATAAAGGGCTATTCAAATAAAGAAATCGCAGATAAGCTCTTTGTTTCCGAAAACACCGTCAAAAAACATCTTAATAATATATACAGCAAGCTCGGCGTCAGCCGCAGAACCCAGGCAATTTCAAAAGCAAAGGAACTGGGAATAACCGCTTAATAAAATCCCCTCTATGAGAGGGGTGGCTCCGATGAAATCGGAGACGGCGTGTGTTTCAATATTTATGAATTTTCATAAAATTCTTAAAATTATACCAAAGTATTACAAAAAATTATACTAAAGTGTGATGCGCAAGGGCAGTCTGATATGCTATTTTTGTATAGTTTAAAATTTAAATTATAAAATATGAAAAAAGCAGCTTTAACATTCGGTTTAATCGGAGGCGTATTAGTTATCATTTATTCTGCAATTCTTTTTATGACTTTTGGGGATTTCGGAAACATGCCTTTAGATAAGCTCGGTATTCTCGAAGTAATGGGCTATCTCAATTATCTGATACTGATACTTGCAATCTTTTTCGCAATGAGAGCTCAGAAAAAAGAGTGGAGTGAATCCGGACAATCGATGAAGTATATGAGCATTGTAAAAGTGGGACTTATGGTCTCATTTATTGTTGCATTGTTTGTGGGAATCGGAGAGTTCATTTATATATCCATAAATCCTGAGTTTTTCAATCAGTATGGTGATTTGATGGTAAGGAAACTTGAAGCCGGCGGAGCCTCCGCACAGGAAATTACCGACCTCAGGCAGTCAATGGAAGATTTTAAATGGATGCAAAACCCGATAGGCAGCGGTGTATTTTATTTCTTCGAATCATTTGTGATAGGCGCAGTAATTGCATTCATTTTCGGAATATTTCTGAGACCGAAGAATAAAGTTAGTATGGCTCAGGCATAATTATTATAATTAAAAATTTAAAGATATGAAAAAAACAGCTTTGACTTTTGGATTGATTGCAAGTGCAATCATAATTTTTTACTCTTTCATTTTTTATTTGATATTTGGAGATGTTAATACGATGACACCTGGAAAAATGACAGTAATGGAAGTCTTCGGATACCTCCGCATTATAACTCTTATAATTGCAATATTCTTCGCAATGAAATCACTCAGGAAAGACCCTAATAATTCAACTTATATGTCTGTAGTCAAAACAGGACTTATGGTAGCATTAATAGTCTCCGTATTTATCGGAATAGGAGAAACTGTTTATACTGCTTTGAACCCCGGCTTATATGATAAATACGGAGAAATGGAAATTCAAAGTTTACAAGAAAAAGGAGTATCGCCCGAAGGAATTGCCGAAGAGCGTAAAATGAGGGAAGATTTAAGATGGATGGCAAATCCTGTGATGGCGGGAATATTTTGTTTCTTAGGAATATTCGTTATAGGGGTAATTGTTGCGTTAATTCTGGGAATATTTCTAAAGGCAAATACTGTTGCTCAGGCACGAATATAATATCTCTTTTTAGCGTTTTTACCGGATAGTTTTTGGTTTTAAATTCATTTTGTTTATTTTTACTAAACTAAACCAAAACATATGATGCAATTTTTCATGGGCTTAAATTATTTGGCAATCATCGTTTCAGGTATTGCATTCTTTTTTCTCGGTTTCCTCTGGTACTCACAGCTGTTCGGAAAAATGTGGGCAGCAGAATTAGAGAAGTTAGGTTTGAAATTCAACGAACCAGGCAAAGGCGAGATGGTCAAAAAAATGCTTATATCTCTTTTTGCAAATACTTTAATTGCTCTTGCATTGGCTGTCATTATAAAATATCTGAACCTGCAAACGCTTAGCGGTGCATTTCATTTAGCGCTTCTTGCGGGAGTCGGAATTTCAGCCGCAACCATAATGATAAATTATAACTGGGAAGGAAAATCTTTAAAATCATTTTTAATTGATTTTTCTCATATGTTCGTTGGTATATTTATCTGCAGCATAATCCTGATAAACTGGAAATAAGTAAAAATAGCAGATTTTTAACAAATTCAATCTATTAACCCTCATTTCAGACATTGAAATTACGGGTGAAAATGCGTAATTTGTTGTTTATTTAAATTTTATAGTATGCCATTAAGACATAAATCAGCTCAGAAAAGAGCAAGACAGACGGTAAAAAGAACCGAGAGAAACAAGAAGTATAAAGCTTTATTAAAGAGAGCTGTAAAAAATGTAGTTGATGCAAAAGATAAAGCAAAAGGTTCGGATGAGCTGAAGAAAACTACAAAGCTGCTCGACAGAGCTGCTGCAAAAGGCATCATTCATAAAAACAAAGCTGCCAACACAAAATCAAAGCTTACCAAGAAAGTTAACAAGCTCGGATAAGATTTTTTATTTGCTTCAAAGGCGAAAAGACACAAAGTTTATTTCAATAAAACTAATGTTTCAAAAGAGACATTAGTTTTTTTATTTCTGCTAGTTATTTTTTGTTCACGTGGGCTATCACATCCATCTCCACTAACACATCTTTCGGCAATCTTGAAACTTCCACAGTTGAGCGTGCAGGAAGTGACGTTCCGAAAAATTCATTATAAACTCCGTTCATCTTAGCGAAGTTATTCATATCGGTAAGATAAACCGTAACCTTGACTGCGTTCTCAAGTGATGAATCATGGTCTTCAAGCAGGCTTGATAAGTTTTGTAAAACTTTTCTTGTCTGTATTTCAATGTCGGGACCCAGCACTTTCCCTTCAGCATCCATTGCTATCTGCCCTGATGTATAAATAAGGTCGCTGTATTTTATTGCCTGGGAATAAGGTCCAATTGCAGGCGCTATTTTTTTAGATACAAGTTTTGTTTTCATTTATGTCGCGTCACATTTTTCTAAGATTCTGTCGAGGTCATCGTTTGAATAATACTCGATAACAATTTCACCCGAGTCTTTCGATTTCTGATTTATTTTAACCCGTGTTCCAAAGAATTTCCTAAGCTTGTCTTCAAGACGCTCAGTCGAAGGATTCCATAACGGGCTTATGACTGCTCGTTTTTTCTTTTCACGCAGGTTTCCTTTTGTCATTTCTTCCAGCTTTCTCACAGGAACTTTTTCTATAACAACTTTTTTCCATAGCTCAAGCTGGTGTTCTTTATTCTCAACCCTCAATAAAATTCTTGCGTGAGCTTCCGAGATTTCATTTTTTCTGAGGGATACTTTTATTTCAGACGGAAGCTTCTGAAGACGCAGAATGTTTGCAACCGTGCTTCTCTGTTTTGAAACTTTCTCCGCAAGCTGCTCCTGCGTCAAGCCGTAGCTGTCCATTAATGTTTGATATGCATTTGAAAGCTCTATTGCATTTAAGTCAGCTCTTTGAATATTTTCGATTATTGCCATCACGGTCATTTCAAGCGCGCTGATGTCCTCTTTGGTAAGAAGATTCGCCTTAATTGTTCTCTCTCCCAAAAGCTTGCACGCCCTGAGTCGCCTCTCACCGGCAACAAGAATATATCTGTCTTTATTTTCAACCGAAGTTTTAACTGTAATCGGATTCAGAAGCCCGTAGTTTTTAATCGATTCTTTGAGCTCGTTAATTTCAGAATCGGTAAATTCTTCTCTCGGCTGATATGGGTTTAAATCAATTTTTTCAATCTCGATTTCAAGTGAATCTTTTTTACTTGCATTTTCAATTGCGCTCACGTCAACATTCTTCTCTCCGAAAATTGCCGAGAGCCCTTTCCCTAACCTGTCGTTTTTGGTATCCATAATTTTGTTATTTGTTTAACACAAAATCACAAAAACACAAAGTTTAATTATAATTTTTTTTTTTGCTTTAGTGTTTATGTGTTTAAAAAAAATTATCCTTCCTGTTGTTCTTGCTGCTCTTCTACAGCAGGATTTTCTTCTTTAATGTATGAAGATAAACCGTTTTTAATTAAAAATTCTTTTGCAAGCGACATATAATTTTTTGCCCCGACCGATTCCGCATCATATTTAATAAGCGGTTTGCCGAAGCTTGGTGCTTCACCAATTTTTACGTTTCTTGCAATCTTAGCTCTGAAAACTTTATCATCAAAATATTTTCTTAGCTCTGCTTCAACCTGATTTGCAAGACGCAAGCGGGAATCAAACATCGTAAGCAAATATCCCTCGATGCTTAACTCCGGATTAAAAGTGTTTTTAACATTCTTAATTGTATTCAATAATTGAGACAATCCCTCAAGCGCATAATACTCGCATTGAACAGGAATCAAAATTGAATTTGCCGCAGTCAAAGCATTGAGCGTAATCAACCCAAGAGACGGCGGACAATCGATGATTATAAAATCATATTTCTTATCAGCAGAAGCGTTTGCAATAAAAGATTGCAGTTTATTTTTCAAAACTCTTTCACGCGAGATAATTTCCACAAGCTCAAGCTCTGCCGCAACAAGGTTTATGCTCGATGAAATGATATCGAGATTTTCAATTTGTGTGTTCTTAATCGAGTTTTCGATTGACTGGTTTGAAATCAGAACTTCATAAATCGTCTTGCCGTCATCTTTTGCTTCAATACCTAAACCCGTGGTCGCATTTGCCTGCGGGTCGGCATCGATTAACAAAACCTTTATGCCTAAGCTTGCAACAGATGCAGAAAGATTTATTGCGGTTGTGGTTTTTCCGACTCCGCCTTTCTGATTTGATATGGAAATTATTTTTGTCATTAAATTTGCTTGGCCGTTAAACTTCAAAAGAATCTTCAGGATTCATAACAATACATTTTTTTCCAATCGCTTCGATTTTTCTTTTGAAATTCTGTGCATCCTGTTTTATTACATCAAATGTATTATAATGTATTGGTATGATGGTGTTTGCATTAATAAACTCAGCAGCTTTTACCGCTTCATCAGGTCCCATTGTAAAATTATCTCCAATCGGCAGAAAAGCATAGTCAATTTTATTTAATTCACCAATCAACTTCATATCATAAAACAAAGCAGTGTCTCCTGCGTGATAAATAGTTTTACCGTCAATGTTAACAATCGCGCCTGCCGGCTCGCCCGCATAGCTTCCATCGGGCAATGAAGATGAATGATGAGCAAGAGTAAGTTTTATTGTTCCGAATGAAAATTCATAGCATCCACCCAGGTTCATTGCGTGAGTTTTCCTGTGCATCCTGTCACAATAATATGCAATCTCGGCAGTAGCAATTATTGTTGCATCATTTTCACCCGAGATTTCTATTGTATCACCAAAATGGTCTGCGTGCCCGTGTGTGAGAATTATATAATTACATTCAATATCTTTTGCCTTAACCTTTGCTGCAGGGTTTCCTGTAATAAACGGATCAATTATTATGGAATCTTTGCCTGAATTTATCTGAATACATGAATGACCGTGATACGTGATTTTCATCCTGCTGCTTTTGAAACAAAATACCCTATTTTCGAATTTAATTAAATGAAAAATACATTGAATTATTAAATTAATTAATTGAATTTAGTGCAATTAATCTCAAAAACAACCTCAATAGAAAAAATAGAAAAATATGAAAAAACTATTCTTATTATTTTTTGTGTTTGCTTTTACAGTGCCGGGCTTTGCCCAGGATAAATGGGTATGGACAGTTGCCGAGTTGAGTTATTACTCCGGACCTGTTTCGCCTGAGTATCAGTACAGGTGGACAGTTACAATAAACAATGACAGGAGCGCAATGTTCACAAGAACAGGCGCGGGAAAAGACACTTCATTTTCTTTCACACTCGGTCCTAAATGTTTCAATAAACTAAATAATTACATTAAAAATTATGACTTAATAACTGTAAACCCAAGCGATATGGAAACAACATCGCAAAAAATCGGAGGTCCGTCTTATACGCTTAAGATTACGATAATGAATACAAATCCAAATTATGACCAGCCGCCGCAAATAAAAACGTTCCCATCGCAACAGAATGAAGCATGGTCTTCCAAAATGAATAATGTTTATAAAGCAATGGAGTGTCCGGTTTCTAAAAGACTAAGATAAAAAATCTCGGGCGGGTTATAATTTTTTAAATTCGTATTCGTTCTTTTTGTCGATGATTTCGTAACCTGCCTGTTTGATTTGCTCACGCAAATCATCGGCAAGCTTGAAATCTTTTGATTTTTTTGCTTCGATTCTTTTTTCAGCAAGCTCAATAATTCCGGGAGGGACATCAAGTTCCTCCTTTTCTTCCTTCAAATCTTTAAATCCTAACCCAAGAACTTTATCAAATTCATAAACAAGAAAAAGTTTTTCATTATCTGAAAGCTTTTCATTTTTTAATGTCATCCAGAGCAATGCAAGCGCTTCGGGAATATTCATGTCGTCATTAATCTTTTCATTAAACAACCTAACAACTTCAGAAGTCTTTTCGGAGCTTTCAGTTTTATCCGATGCTGCCTGTTTTAATCTTAAAATTTTTCCTTTCAGATTTTCATACCCACTTTTTGCAGAGTCAAGCCCTTCAAAAGAAAATTTTAGCTTCGTTCTATAATGTGCATTTAACAAAAAGTATCTGTAATGAATCGCCGTGTATCCTTTTTGATTCAAAACATCTATGGTCAAAAATTCTCCTTTCGACTTCGACATTTTCTCATCACCCATATTCAAAAATTCACCATGCAGCCAGTAGTTCACAAACTTTTCGCCTGTGCATGCTTCCGCCTGCGCAATTTCATTCGTATGGTGAACGGGAATATGGTCAATTCCTCCGCAATGAATATCAAAATGATTTCCTAAAAATTTCACACTCATAGCCGAACACTCGATATGCCATCCCGGGAAACCCTTTCCCCATGGGGATTCCCACTCCATTGCTCTTTGCTGGTCTTTCGGTGAAAACTTCCACAAAGAAAAATCGGTTGGGTTTCTTTTCTCGGCAGAAAACTCTACACGCTCGCCTGCGCGGAGATTTTTTATGTCGAGACGCGCCATTGCGCCGTAATCAGGAAACTTTGCCGTATCATAATAAACTCCATCGCTCGTTATATATGTAAAACCTTTTTTCTCGAGACATTGAATCATCTCGATCTGCTCTTTTATGTAATCGGTCGCCTTGCTGTAAATATCCGGAGCAAGAATGTTCATCCGTTCTAAATCTTTTTTAAAAATATCGGTATAATACTCCGCAATCTGCCAGACAGTTTTCCCTTCACGCGCTGCGCCAAGCTCCATTTTATCTTCACCCTCATCTTCATCAGAAACAAGATGCCCGACGTCGGTAATGTTCATCACGTGAGTAACTTCATAACCGTTATAAACCAAAACTCTCTTTAAAATATCTTCGAACAAATACGTGCGCAGGTTCCCGATATGCTGATAATTATACACAGTCGGTCCGCAGCAATACATTTTTGCTTTTCCCGGCTCAATCGGAATAAACTCATCAGTCGAGCGAGTTAATGTGTTATGAAGATATAATTTCATTTTTATATTTTATACTAGGTAGAACAGACATTCTTGTCTGTCCCGACAGGCATTCCTGCCTGTCGTACTAAAACGACTCTTAATCCAAATTACTTAAAACGCCATTTGAAACCAAAAGAATAATTATTATTCCAAGTACAATTCTATAGATAATAAAAACCATGTTGCTGTGTGTGCGGAGATAATGCAAAAGAAACTTAATCGATGCATAGCCAACAATTCCGGATACAATAGTTGCTATAATCAGCGATGTCAAATTTGAATCCAATAATGTTGCCCGCTCGGAATATAGTTCATATAACCCGCTCAGTGTAATTGCGGGGATGCTGAGCAAAAACGAATATCTCGCGCATACATCACGCCTTAACCCTCTGAATAATCCTGCAGTAATCGTAACACCGCTTCGCGAGCTTCCCGGTATCAACGCCAATGCCTGCGCGAGCCCGATGACAATACCGTCTTTAATTGTAATATCTTTCATGTCCTTAGTTCGCGTTCCGACTTTTTCCGCTATATATAAGATTATAGCAAGTATAATCAACGAAGCGCTTATTACATACAATCCTCTCGCATCGCCTTCGATAAAGTCTTTTAACAGCAAACCGAAAATACAAATCGGTATCGTGCCGATTATGATTAAAAGAAAAATTCTCGATTCTGGATTTGAAAAAAAATCTTTATTCTTGAACGCTTGCAAAAAACCTTTCCATAAATTTTTTATGTCGGTTCTGAAATAAATGAACGTCGCAAGCAACGTCCCCAGCTGTATCACAGCAGTGAAAGCCGCTCCTTCATCTTTCCAACCGAGCAATGCCGGCACAATTCTCAAATGCGCGGTGCTGCTGATTGGAATAAATTCCGTCGCTCCCTGTACGATCCCGAACACAATAGCTTTAATTATTTCTTCCAAATGTTATAAATGTTACAGTATAAAAGAAACCCGTTCGCGATAAAAAGCAAACGGGTTCATAAGTTTAAATTAAATTTTTGAACTATGCATTATTATTAAGCATCGATGTTTGCATACTTCGCATTGTCCTCGATGAACTTTCTTCTCGGTTCGACTTCCTCACCCATAAGCACTCTGAACATCTTATCCGCCGCAGATGCATTTTCATTAGTTACAAGCAAAATCGTTCTTGTCTCGGGATTCATTGTAGTTGACCACAATTGCTCGGGGTTCATTTCACCCAGACCTTTGAATCTCGAAATCGCAACTCTGCCCTCAGGCACTGCCCCCGTTTCATCCTCGACAATCTCTTCCGTTGCTCCCTCGCCGTTTACGGTTGCTTTTGGCTTCAGACTCTTTTTATCAATCTTTAATGACTTTAAAATCGAATCTCTTTCCGCATCATCATATGCATAAAACTCCTGCTTGCCTTTCTTCACTTTATAAAGAGGCGGCTGTGCAATGTATAATCTTTCCGCATCAATCACTTCTTTCATGTGACGATAGAAGAATGTCAGCAGCAAAGTTCTGATATGCGAACCGTCAACGTCGGCGTCGCACATTATAATTATTTTTCCGTAACGGACTTTCATCACATCGAAGTCATCCGAGTTACCAATCCCTGCACCTATGGCGGTTACAATATTTTTAATCTCATCGTTCTCAAGAATTTTATTAATTCTTGCTTTCTCTACGTTCAAAATTTTTCCTTTAAGCGGAAGTATCGCCTGGAATCTTCTGTCGCGCCCCTGCTTTGCAGAACCTCCCGCAGAATCACCCTCGACGAGATACAACTCACATTGCAATGGGTCTGAAATCGAGCAATCAGCAAGCTTGCCAGGAAGTCCGAAACTGTCGATAGCATTTTTCTTTCTCACGGTTTCTCTTGCAAGCTGTGCCGCTCTTCTTGCCTCCGCAGCACGAACTGCTTTATCGATTATTCTTCTTGCAACGGACGGGTTTGTTTCCAAAAACTCACCAAGCTGTTCATTCACAATTGTCTGAACGATACCTTTCACTTCACTGTTGCCCAGTTTTGTTTTTGTCTGTCCTTCAAACTGCGGCTCGGGAACTTTTATGCTGATAACGCACGTCAATCCCTCACGATAATCATCACCCGTTAAGTTAATCTTATCGTTTTTGATTAGATTATTTTTCTGTGCAAAATAATTCAGTGTTCTCGTAAGCGCTGCCTTAAATCCTTCCAGGTGTGTTCCGCCTTCGTGCGTATTAATGTTATTCACAAACGTATAAATGTTATCGTTGTAAGATTCATTATACTGAAATGCAACTTCACACTGAATGTTTTCTTTATTGCCCTCGACAAAAACCGGCTTGCCTGTTAAAGATTTCTCACCTTCATCAAGATATTTTACAAAATCAATAATACCGCCTTTGTAATGAAACGTCACATCTTTGTTGGCAACACGTTCATCTTTTACTCTGATTGTAAGGTCTTTATTAAGATACGCAAGCTCACGCAGCCTGTCTTCAAGTGTATTATATTTGAAATTAACATCCTTGAAAATTTCATTATCCGGGTAAAACGTTACGCGGGTTCCTGTTTTTTCCTTAACTTTTCCTGTTTCTTTAACAGGAGCAACAGGCACGCCTCTTTTATATTTTTGATAATATATCTTTCCGTCTCGATATACTTCAACTTCAAGCCATTCACTGAGCGCATTCACTACCGAAACACCAACACCATGCAGACCCCCTGAAACCTTATAAGTGTTTCTGTCAAACTTACCGCCTGCATTAAGCTGTGTCATTACAACTTCAAGCGTAGAAATTTTTTCAGTCGGGTGCTTTCCTGTCGGAATACCTCTTCCGTTATCTTCAACGCTCACAGAACCATTCTTGTTTATCGTCAGCGTAATCTTCGTGCAATATCCCGCAAGCGCTTCATCGATTGCATTATCAACTACCTCATAAACAAGATGGTGCAATCCTCTCGCCGAAACGTCGCCGATATACATCGCAGGTCTTTTGCGGACGTGTTCAAGTCCCTTAAGAACCTTAATGTCACTCTCTTTGTATGTATTACTGTTACTTGCCATATATTTTTATATAAATACTATTTCTCTTATTAATTTTTTATTTAAGCTTTGGTTTAAACGCGGAATGATTTCATCTTTTCTCACCGATAATTCATAACGCCAAACCGAGTTTTCAACTTTCACGTATAATTTATGTTTAACAATCCTTATCGGCTCGGAAAATTTTGCAATCGAGCTTCCTACGCATTCTTCCCACACGTTCAAGATTTTCAAATCCTGCATCCTGTCATCAAGACCAATGTGTTTCATAAAATCATTCAGTTCGTCTTTCAGACAAACTGTTTTATTAAAACGATTTTGATCTATTCTTGGCATAATCTCATTTATAATTCCCCCTTAATAAAGGGGGTCAGGGGGTTGTTTAATAATTTACCCCTTCTAAACAAATAAATTCCCCTCTCGAGAGGGGTGGCTCCGACTTGTCGGAGACGGGGTGTGTTTAACACCATGTTAATGTTTTTAACTCTCCTGTTGGAGTCTCCGCAAGGGACTCCAACGCTTTACTCCTGCACCACCTCTCCGTTTGTTACTTTAAAAACGGAAATTTCATTATCTTTATAAAACTGCTTTATGTTATTCAAATAATTCCTGTCAATCGTCGTCAAAAAAATCTGCCCGTAGTCTTTCAAGTGCGATATAATCTGCGATACTCTGTTCTCATCAAGCTCAGATAAAATATCATCGAGAAGCAACACCGGGTCGGTATTTTTTTTACTCTTCAGATATTCATACTCTGCAAGTTTCACTGCAACTATGAACGTCTTATGTTCACCTTGCGAACCGTGATTTTTCAAATCAAAAACATCACCGCTTTTCGCAATCTTAAAAACATAATCATCTCTCTGCGGACCGACAAGCGAAAGCACTCTACCGGTTTCTTCTTTCTTGAATTCAGCAAGACGTTTTTTATAAACACTCTCCAGATCCTCGACACTAAGCTCTTTATCTTTTAAAACATCAATCTCGCCAATGAACTCCGAGTAATAACATATCTCCCCTTTACCACCGTCTTTTACAAGCAGCGCATAGCTTTTCTCGAAGTCAGCAATAAACTCTCTTAAAAAATTCAGTCGCTTAAAAGTTATGTTCGCCGATACCTCTACAAGCTTTTCGTTGTATGTATTAAACAGCGAATTAAACTCATCATTTGAATACCTTTTGAAGATTACATAATCTTTCAACAAAGCATTCTTCAACTGAAGCAAACGGTTCAGCTCTTTAAGTCTGTCGAGATAAACTCTGCTTGTCTGTGAAATCAGAATATCAAAGAACTTTCTTCTGTCAGAAGGATTACCGTAAGAAATATTCAAGCTGTGCGGAGTTAAATAAACAACCGGAAACTTTCCGAACAGCTCCGATGAAACACTTGTAATTTTTTCTTTATTGAGAAAGAACGTTTTCTTTTTTGCATCCGAGTCATACTCAACACTTACAATCTCATCGTTATCAAGGTCATTTACATAATCACCTTTTACAATAAAACTTTTCTCGCCCTGCTTAACGCAATCGGACTCACCCGAACCTATAAAGCTCTTCGCAAGACTAACCAGCGAAATTGCCTCAAGAATATTCGTCTTGCCGTTGCCGTTGTTGCCGTATATAAAATTGAATTTGCCGTTAAATGCAGCTTCTAAAAAAATGTAGTTTCTGAAATTTTTGAGGAATAGCTTCTTTAAAACCAATGTATTTAACTTATTCTTACCGGCATTACGAGCTCCATGAAGTTTTCATCTTCCTTCTGCTCGGTCGGATTTGCAATTGCGGCTTTCGAAGACGTCGTAAAGTTCATCAGCACTTCATCCGTTTCAATCTGGTTCAGGCATTCAAGCAGATACTCCGCATTGAACGCAATCGAGAACGGCTTCTTATCAAAATCTTCTTCGGCATCATTATTCACAAAACTGCAGTCGAATGATTCTTCACCTTCTGCGCCTATTTCAGGATTATCGGCTTTCACCGTAATCGTATCATTCTTAATTTCCAATTTAACTCTGTGAGTGATATTGTCAGAAACAATCTGCGCTCTTTTAAGCGACTGCTGAAAATCACTTGTGTTCGTCTTTAAAGTCTTGTCGTTATCCTTTGGTATCACCGATTCATAATTCGGGAATGTATCATCAATCAATTTTGAAATAATCTCAACATCACCGAAAACAATCTTCAGCATATTTTCATCGAAGCTCAGCTCTGCAGGTTCATTTTCATTCAAGCGGATATATAAATTGCATGTCTTTGTCGGAACAACAAGCTTGCTGTCGCGAATATCAGGATGATTAAAATTTTCTTTTATGATTTTTCCGAGTCTGAAACCGTCAGTAGCAACCATACGAAGCTGGTCTTTTCTTATGTCAAACAAAACTCCCGACATGTTTCTTCTGATAGCATCAGTATTAACCGAATGAATCACTTTGCTGATAAATCTTTTCAGAACGCCCCCGTCCATCTTAACTACATTTTTCAATTTTGTTTCTTCCGGCAATGGAAACTCATCTGCTTCCTGGCAAGGAAAAGAATATTTACTCTTCTTTGTCTTAACAAGAAGCTTTGTGTTGTCGGAGCTCTCAAAAGTCAATTCTTCTTTCGAAAGAGTTCTCACGAAATTCAAAAGGCGTTTTGCATCGACCGCAATTTTTCCGTCCTCACCGCCGGTAACTTCAAGCGATGATTTAACAAAAATTTCCAAATCCGATGCCAGCATTGTCAATTTATTTCCACTTAACTCGAACAAAACATTATCTAAAATCGGAAGCGTAGAGCGTGTAGGGATTACTGAATTTAGCTTATTAAAAGCTGTTACAAACTCCTGGGAAGTGGTTTTGAATTTCATCCGGTAAGTTTTATAAATTTAATTATTTATCTACAAAAATACTCATATTTTGCAGAATATACAATGAAATAAAAGTTGGTAATTCGGCTTAAAGTGGTCATAAAGAGAGAATTTTTGCTATTCATTTTCATTCGTGAAATTTGTGTTAATTCGTGCAAATTCGTGGCTTAGGTTTTTTAATTTCATTTAAAAAAACTTTCCTTATAATTATTTTTCAACTGAATATTTTTTAATGGACTTACAAACAATTTCATATATCATAGTCGGCGGCTCGGCCGTTTTGATGGTCATTCTCGAAAGACTGTTTCCTTACACGAAAGGGCAGAAGCTTTTTCGTGAAGGATTTTTTTACGATTTTATTTTATACACCGTCGTTCAGAGTTATCTGCTTGGACTTATCATCTTCGGACTTCTTAACTGGATTAAAGCCGATACCGACCTTTACAAATACAGCGTGATGGAAAATCTCGGCATTCCAATCTGGGCGCAGTTTCTTTTTTTCTTTGTCACGCATGACTTATACATTTACTGGTTTCACCGCTGGCAGCATAACAATTCTTTTCTGTGGCGTACTCACGAAGCGCATCACTCCCCGCGCACAGTCGATTGGCTTTCCGGCTCTCGCTCGCACGCTCTCGAAATTTTAATTAACCAGACCGTTGAGTTTGCTCCGATAATTCTTCTCGGTGCTGCTCCTGAAATTGCAATCATGAAAGGAACAGTCGATGCAGTCTGGGGAATGTTTATTCACTCAAACATCGATGTTCGTCTCGGCAAGCTGCAGTATTTTATCAACGGTCCCGAAATGCACCGCTGGCATCACTCCGATGACGAAGGTCGCGAGTATCAGAACAACTACGGAACCAAGCTTGCAATCTGGGACTGGATGTTCGGCACTGCATTTTATCCAAACCCGGACGAGCGCAAACCCATTAAATACGGGCTGAGCGACACTCCCGACTACCCGCTCTCGCACCTGACCTGGCACGATTTTAAAAACATGGACACCGCCGGGAAAGATATGCACAACGCCGCTGAAGCAAACAACAGGCGAACATTTGGCGGTCGAATAGTTCATTTCTTCAAAGTCATTTTCATAGACTCATTCGTCTATCTCAAGCAGCACCTCTTCGCCTTCCGCAGCTTCAAAGATGATAAATATGTGGGAGAGTAAATTTTTCTATTTTAAGACGGAATGCTCCGTCTCACCAGCTGTTATAAAAAGAACAAATAAATCCCCTCTTGAGAGGGGTGCCTCGAAGAGGCGGGGTGTGTTAGGGGGAGGACATATTTTTTTCATATGAAAAAATGGAAATATATAATTATTACAGTCGTAATTTTATTTCTGCTCGGAGCAGGATATTATCTCAAAAGAAAATATTATGACCCGAAAACAAGATTAAATAATGCCAACGAAGAAATCACTGCACTTGTTGACCAAAACAACATTAAAGAAGGTGATATAATTTTTCAATCGCTAAACTCAAAGCAGTGTCAGGCAATTAAAGATGCAACAAAATCGAAATACACTCACTGCGGAATAATCTTTAAAAACGGAAACGAGTTTCTTGTTTATGAAGCCGTTCAGCCAGTTAAGATTACGCCTCTAAACAAATGGATTGCACGCGGCAACGATGAACATTATGTAATCAAAAGGTTAAACAACGCCAGCGAAGTTTTGAATTCTGAGATTGTGAAAAATATGAAAAGCGAAGCAGAAAGTTTTGTTGGGAAAAATTATGATATATACTTCGGATGGAGCGATGATAAAATTTACTGCTCCGAGCTTGTCTGGAAAATTTATAAAGATGCCGCAAACATCGAAGTCGGAAAATTAAAAAAATTAAAAGACTTTGACTTATCAGGTGATGAAGTTAAACGCATAATGAGCGAACGTTATGGAAGCAACATTCCTTACAACGAAGATGTTATCTCACCCGCAGATATTTATGATTCGGAGTTACTCTATACAGTAAAATCAAATTAATGTCCGAATACACTTCAACAATCCGGCAGGACTTTGATGTCATCTCCGCTTTTCCTGCAAAGAAATGGGACCATAACAAAGAATTTTATAAGTTTGTTATTAAAAATCTTCCTGCGAATTGTAAAAATGTTTTAGAAATCGGAAGCGGACAGGGTAAGCTCTGCAAAGAAGTTGCAAAATATTCGGAATCGGTAATAGGTTTGGATTTGTCTCAAAGAATGACTGAACATGCGCAAAAATTAAACTCTTCAGACAATATAAAATATTTTACTGCGGATTATCTTAATTATGATTTTCCTGAAAATCATTTAGAATGTATTATCACCATGGCAGTTTTACATCATATTAATTTTGATTCATTCGCAGAAAAAGTAAAACATAATTTAAAGCCGAACGGCAGACTCATAATAATCGATCTTCTTCAAAACAGCTTCATTGAAAACGCACTGAATGCAAGTGTATCCATTCCGCTCGGCATTGCAAAAAATATTTATCATAACGGATTTATAAGAACGCCGAAAACCGAGCGTGACCAATGGAAAAAACACAGCGCAACTGATGTGTATTTAACTTATCGCGAGCTTATAAAACTTGCCAATAAATATTTTCCCGGGGCCGAAATAAAAAGACAATTATTCTGGAGATATTCTTTGGTGTGGACAGAATAAAAGTGTGTCATTCTGAGCGTAGCAAAGGGGTACCCTCTGGGTCATCCTTTTCATTAGTAAATACCTTCCCATTCTCATACTTCACCCTCTTACCCTCCAAATCATTTTCAACATTACTTACAATCGCTGACGGAATTTTTAATTCTCTCAAAAGAATTGCGCCGTGAGAAAACTTACCGCCGGTTTTGCTGATGACCGCTTTATATTTTTTATACTCACTGTATTTTCCCGGGTCAAGATAATCAACAATCAAAATATCTTTCCCTTCACCTACAACTCCTTCAGCCGAGCCGGGATAAATCACAAATGAAAAATCCTGTTCATATACATCACCTTCATCAGCCCAGAATGTTCCCGTAATGCTCCGCACTGCATCGAATTTCTTAAGCCACTCCCGTCCCTGTTCTGTGCCTTGCAAACCCGCATGCAGTCTTTGAAACAGCCGCATGTTGTTATCGCGAAACCACTCGCGGACATAAACAAAATAATTATTGAATCCAAAAAAACCCGCAGCATAAAACAGCTTCGCAGTTCCTCGTGGCTGTTCAAGCTCAACAACACTTTTAAAATCCGATGTGTTTCTTGGCGATGCAGGGTCGCTTTCAAAAGAAGTGCGGTGCTTAGAGCTTTCATTAAGCTCACTGTAAATTTTATTTTTCTTATAAAGAAATGCTCCCCGCGAGCTCGAATTCGCCGCTTTTATGATTATGTTCGTGCGGACAATGAACATATAATACCTAACAAACCAATTAATATACTCACCGGTTTCTTTCAACGACAAAAGTTCTTTCTCAAATTCTTTTATGTGTTGCTCAGTCGATAAAATATATTTTCTGGTAACACAAATCATTTTATAAAATCGCGGAGTGTTTTTTATGAACTTAAAGAAATTAAATTGTAATTCAGGTGCTGTTCCTCCAATGTCCTTTGATAAAACCGATGAGGGTAATCCCCATCTTTTGAACAACGACATATACAAATCAAGATTTATGTACGATGCATTTTCATACAAAACCGTGAACGGTTCATTGTCTTCAAGAACACGCGTATCCCAAAGAGAATAAATCCTGCTGATACTCGCCGCCGCTCCAACCTGCGCGTAATCCATGAGTTTGCTCACTTGCTTTGGCAGAATCTCATCGAGATTTGCCGATGTCAAAGCGCGGTGCCAGTTGTATGAAGTCACAGGTCTTATTTGCAACAAGTAATAACTCTCTCCGTCCCAAGCCCACTCGATATCCGAATGCTGATACTGAAAAACACTTATACATTTATTTAAAAAATCCGTGAGATTAGAAAGCATTAAAACAAACGGTGCATCCTCGACATACATGTTCCAGTTTTTCTGCCATTCACCTTTCATATCCGAAACAATCGCACGAAAAGGTTTTTTCTTTCCGCTGACAAGCTCTTCAAGATGCCCCTCGACCCATTCGATCTCACAGCTTATGTTTCTTACAAACGCAACACCCGAAACCATCGGCTCGATAAACTCCTGAACAATTACTTCATTCACTTGTTCTTTTCCACCGCTTGCAAACACATTAAAAATTCTTTCCGCAAGCTCTTCCTTTTTTACACTAATAAATGAAGCGTATTGGCCTGCGCTCGATGAATCGATGTTGTCTTCATTTGATGAAGACGAGCGAACCGCATACAGCGAATGAGTACTTAATATTGAGTAATTAGTAATTGAAAGATGTTGTTCAACTGCACTGATTGAAAATTCTGATAACTCAGAATTTTTAATTGTAAAAAATTCAGGGACTTTTATTTTTGCACTGGATTCAATTGTTGCAAGTTTTAATCTCCCTGATTTTGTATGAGATGAAAAAGAATTTTTATTAGTAATTAATGATTCTTGAATAGTATTTACAAATTCTTCTGGTTGCTCAAAATAAGGATAATGTCCCCAGTTATTTTTTACAGTTATATTCAAGTTCGCTCGCGCAAGTATCGCATCCCACGCAGGAAGATTTTCAATGCTCACAACTTTATCTTTCTCTCCCCAGATTATCTCAATGTCATTTTCAATCCATTCGGTTAGGTCGAGAGCGTTATATGGTTTTACATATTTAAAATACTCCTCAAAAATCTGAGTTTGTTTATAGCCGTCTGTAAATTTTTTAATTATGTTTTTGCTCCAGTATCTGTCTGTAAGTCTTTTTGAAATTCTTCTTGGATGGTTTGACAAAATATATTTCGCAATCTTTCTTGGAATGGCTGACGACAACAAATTTCCATATTTGCTTTTCCACAAATTCGCTCCGATGGGAGCAAACAAAATTATTTTATTAAAATACTTGGGATATTTAACACAGACGCGCAAAACAACAAGAGCGTTTATTCCGCATGCAAGAATGTTACAGCCCTGCTTGGTTTGCTTAACTAAATCATCAGCAAGCTTGTCGAGAAAGTTAAAAGAATTAAAATTTTTTGATTTATTATCAAGGTGAGAAAAATCTATTGGCACCGGAGTAATAGTTTCAAAATACGGAAGCGTATAATTCCACCATATTTTATTGCTCCCGTTTCCGCCAAGCAGATACAATATGTTTTTTCCATTATTCATCTTTCGTTACATATCTATTATTCTCTTTTACAATTTTCAAAATAGTATCGTTTATCTCAAGTCTTTTTAAAGCTTCGAGTGAACAAGGAGAAGTAATTGACCAATTATCCTGACTTACATATCCCGGAAAATTAATTCTGTAAGTCCAGTCTGAATATTTTTCTAAAATATTTTCATCGAGATAAAGATACTCAGGTAAAAGTTGAATGCTGAATATGGAAGCCGCTTCCATAACTTTTTGCAATGCACAATAAATAAATCCTGTATCAAACTGATCTTCATTTAAACCAAGAAAATTTAAAAAAAATTTTCTTTCAAGCTTATCAATATATCCCGCTTCATACTTCCACCACACAGGCAGAAAGCTCGAATCATGTGTCGAGACCGTTGCAATGGAATTTGTTCTGTATTCGAGAGGATTTTTAAAGTGAAATCCGTCATGATAAACCTTGTTCCATCTCTGAACATCGATTCCGGGAATTCCAAATTCTTTTAAAACAGTGTATGAACACTGAGGCACCGTTCCCAAATCTTCCGCGCATGGAAGCATATCCGTCGCAGAGTTCATTTCGGAAATAATTGTTCTTCCGTGAGTTTCCCAGAGATTTTCTTGTTGGGGTTCAAATGAACCCCCGGTTTTTTTCAACTTATTCTCTTCATAAGATAATGTCCATAATCTGAACAACCCCACAAAATGGTCAATTCGGAACATATCATAAAAATTTTCCGCATACTTAAGGCGGTTTTTTATATATGCCCAGTTATCGGTTGCTATGTTGCCCCAATCATAAGGCGGCATACCCCACTTTTGTCCTTTGGCAAAATACATGTCAGGAGGAGCACCGGCTTGTTTGTTCAGTATAAAAAAATTTTGTTGTGACCATACATCGACGCTGTCACGCGCAACAAGAAATGGCAAATCGCCTAAAAGCAAAACATTGTTTCTGTTTGCATATCGCCTTGCAGATTTGAGCTGTTCATATAACTGCCACTGAAGCCAGTAGTAAAATTCAAATTCTTTTTTATTTTTTTCTTCGGTTTTCTTTATGAGTTCTTCAGAAAAATTTTTATTTATTTCATTCCAATTGCTCCAGTCTTTATCACCCGATTTTTGTTTTAAAATCTTAAATGCAGCATAACTTTTTAGCCAATAAATATTTGTCCTGATAAATTTGTTATAATTTCTTGAGTTAAAATTCTTAAGCTTCAAGAAAATTTTTCTTAAAAGCTTTAACTTTGCATCTTTAATTTCATAGTTAACTCTTTTTTCTCCAGCAGGGAATTTTTTTTTCAGCTTTGCAATGTTATCTGCATAACTTTTTATTTCAACTCTTCTGAGATGTCTGAGAGAAACATAGCAAGGTTCAAGCGCAAATGTACTGATGGAATTATATGGAGAGAAATCGTGGCTGAGTTCGTTTAAAGGTAAAAGCTGGATTATTGTCTGACCCGTTATGTTGCACCAGTCAACAAGTCGTTTCAAATCTGAAAAATCACCAATCCCTATGCTTTGTTGTGAATAAATATGAAAAAGAGGCGCGCATACTCCTGCGCGGCGGTTGATTCCGATTCGTTGCCATTTGTCGGCGGTATGAGTATTTAATAAATAACTGTAATCCATTTCAACCGGGGATTCCCGTCTGCACGGAAATGACTTCGATAATAAATAATTTAGTTATGAAAATCAGGAACTCGTTTAGCGAAATGCTTCAGATAAATTTCACGTCCGTTTTTTTCTTCGGGTTTGTTGCTCTTTGCTTCAGCAATCTTTTCCAAAAATTGATTCTCCAAATTTTTCCCCGAAACTTCATAAGCAATTTCAATCGCTCGAGCAGCATATTGAAGTATTTGAATCGTTTCTATTCCTGAAATGTCCGCAAAAAACCATCCGCAGCTTGTGAACATCAGTAAACCATATCTTTGCATCTCAAGAAGTTTAATGCAAAACTCAGATTCTTCCGAACTCAGATACCTTTTCGCATTATGATAAAAAAACTCAGAGCCGGTCTTTAAATCAGGGGTTAAAATAACTTTTATGTAATCGTTCCTCGCATTCCATACATCTTTTAAAAAGTGACTTCCCGCATCTTCATAAATTTTTGCAATCTTGTCACGCAGCCAGTTCAATGCGTCACGTAAAGGCGAGCGCCATTCCTGATTCCATCCATTTATTCCCCCTCCCGAGCATCCGCAGTCTTCTTTCCATCTTCCGACACCGTGCATACAGCTCCACGAAGTTCCCTCACCGTCGCGACCTGTTTTAATTTTTACTTCATACTCTGAAGGATGGTTTTCAAGATACTCACCGAAATTTGTAACTGTTAATCCTGACCTCTGCGCAAGTTCATAAAACAAATATGCAAGAGTTCTTTCAGCAAAATTTTTATGATGACCGAAGGTCTCACCGTCTATTGCACTTGAAATAAGCTGGTCTGTTTTGCATTTAGCATCAACATTCTGCATAATTCTGTTTGCAAGCTTTGTTGCATCATATATATGGTCATCGAATGCAATGTTTCGTGAAAGCGGTCCGTCATAGAAAAAAATGTTTATGAATTTATTTTTTAGTTTTTCCGAATAACAACGATATGCAATCTTGGAATTTATACTACCGTTGCTTACATCTTTCCACTTGCCACGCTTTGCTTTTCTGGTTTTTTCTGCCTGCGAAGGGTCAAGAATAATGTATTTTATATTCTCATTAATTAAAGCTTCAACAGTCGCCTGATTGCATGCAGTTTCTGAAAGCCATATTGCCTCCGGCTCGCGGTTAAAGTGAAATTTAAAATCTTCAATTCCCCATTTTATCTGTGTTATTTTGTCGCGTTCATTTGCAAGCGGCATAATGATGTGATTATACACCATCGCGATTGCATTACCGTGCCCTTTGCGTTTTATAACGCTTATTTTATCGGCATCTATTATTAATTGATATGTTTTGGGATGAATTTTTTTTATCCAGTGAATAAGAGTCGAACCAAAATTAAAGCTGAGATATTCGTAGTTGTTAACTTTAGTAATTACGTTATCGGAGTCATCCACAATTACTGCGTGTGCGTTTGGTTTATAACATTCCTGAAAAATTCTTTCGTTCCAGTCGTGAAAAGGCGCTGCGGATGGCTGGGGGCTTATTTCGTTTGTCCATGCATCCTCGCGAGGCGGCTGATAAAAATGACCGTGTATGCACAGATATTTTTTTGCACTCATTTAATTTTTAATTAATGCTCAATTGCAGAAAGCAATTTTATTTTGGTCAGAATTTCGCCGTCGGGTTCGCGTTCATTGCGCTCGATGATTTGCCAAACGGGATGATTATCCGCATACACCTGCCATAAGGAAATTTTTCCCTCAATTACTTCTGCACGCCATGCAGCAGGCATTTCAAAACGGTTTTCTTTCAACAGCTTTCCGTTAACATCAAACGTTCCGCTTGCCTTGCCGAAAATTGCAATCGAAGTATCATCGACATAAGTATGCTCGAGTGTTATTTTATAATCAGGGAACCAGTCAAAGTAACCTTTCCATGCCTTCAGTAGAGTATCTTTTCCTTTTGCAATCGTTCCCATTGAATCGATGAATGAATGGTCATCGGTAATCATCTCGATAATCTTTTTTGCATCATGAGAGTTTATAACGGAAATAAATTCGTATGTCGTTTTTATTGTGTCATACTTTGCTTTATCAACTGAAACAGATTTGAAATCGGATTCCTTCCCGAGATAAATCGATTCAAGTTTCTCTTCGACAATTTTATCCTTTACTTTTTTAACTTTGAAAGCCGTCTTACCGGGACGTGATGCAACTATGCGAAGCAGTTTCGAATCTACAAAATGCAGTGCCGCACCGTCTTCAACACCATATCCTTCATCAATCACATCTTCAAGAATTAATTTTTTAAAAACCTCTCTCAATTCCGGTCTGTCATCATAGTGCGGACAAAAACTTCCTTTGAGAAGTCCGACACATTCAAGGCGGTCAAGCTCACCGGGATTAGGATTTGTAATTCCGTCCTCAAACCAGCAGATTGCGCCTGCGCTCATCCCCGAAAGTATCACGCCTCTCTGCCATGCTTTCTTCATAATTTTATCGACACCATATTTCATCCATGTTTCCATAATCAGTTTTGTGTTGCCACCGCCAACGTGAATAATATCCTGTTCAAGAATAATCTTCTCAATCTCTTTTAAAGTTTTCGTTGTCTCAGCTAAAGGAAGATGTGTCGGTATGCAGTTCTGCTCCCGGAAAAATTTATAAAACAAATCAATATATTCTTGTCCGTCATTGCTTGCGGTTCCAAGAAAGCAGATTTTAGGTTTCTCAACCATAGCAAGGTTAAGCAAATACTTATCCAATAAACCGTTTTCCGGCTCCATGGAAAACATTCCGCCGCCAAGCGCTACAATTTGTTTGGGTCGTTTCAATTAATTATTAATAATTACCAAAATATTATGAGAGAATATTGGATTAACAGATTAAAAATTAAAGTTTAAAAATTATGATTAGTTTTGAGAATTCTTATGTCTGAATCGAAGAAACATAAAGAAAAGAAATAATACAACAATTGAATACATGCTAAATCTTCCGAGTATATCACCATACATCGTATATATAGTTTGAAAATCTCTTGCTTCGATTTTTTTTGAGATAATTGTTTTAACATTAACCTCTGTTGCATCAAACATGTCCCCATAAGGAGAAATGAAATCGGAAATACCTGTATTAGCACAACGCGCAATCCATCTGCGGTTTTCTACTGCACGAAGAACGGCATATTGGTTATGCTGATAAACTCCAAACAGCTTTCCCCACCAACCGTCGTTTGTGATTATGACAATGAACTCCGATCCTTTGCGGACATAATCTGCAACAAACTCGGGGTAAACCGACTCATAACAAATAGCAGCATTAAAGTTATACACAGTATCCATTTCAAATGTCCTTATAATACCGGTGTCTGCTTCTCTTGGTACGATAATGCTGAAAACGGTTGTATCCTGTCCCATCTGAAACGAACTCAGACCCACGCTCCATTTAATCATGTCTTGAAGAAAAGTAAGCTTTTCCTGATATGGCATTCGCTCACTTGCAATCACAAGCTTTGCTTTATTATGAACCATCAATGAATCCTTATGCATGCCGGGTTCAATTAAAACAGCAGAATTAAACACATCATATTTCTCTCCTTTGCTGTTGAGCGTTCTTGCATCGGGAGGAGCAGAGTTAACATCAGGATAAACAAACAAATCAGGTGTTCCAGTAAGCACAGGAATATCAATACTGTCAACAACATTCTGAATTATTTTATAGTGCGAATCATAATAATCATACCGTAAATAATATGGAAAAGCAGTCTCGGGAAGTATTATTAAATCCGGTTTTGGTTCTTGTGACGCGGCTTCACGAATTTGGTTCGCATAATCTTCGGTGATTTGATTTATCTGTGAGCCCCATTTCTTCCATGGATTAACATTTGGCTGAATTATGCTTACCTGAATTTCTTCTTTTATCGGGTTTTGTTCAACATTTGATAAACTCGTTCTATTAATAAATAAAAAATTAAAACAATCGGGAAGCAAGTATATGACTACTATAAAAGAAATTAATATAATTAATTTAGCTGTGTTCTTTCTTCCGCTGTAAATAAAAAATAAAAGTTTATAAAGCAAACACCCTATGATACAAATCCAAAATGAAAGACCAAACATTCCAGTAACTTCGATGAACTGAATTTTACTGAGATTATATGTCTGCGTATATGCAAGGAAAAGCCACGGAAAATTTATCTGCCCGAGTGTCTGGAAATATTCAAACCCAACCCATACAAACGGAAAAATAAATATGAAAAGAGTTTGATGATTATATTTTTTAAGGGTTCGGTAGAAGAAAAATAAAACTATCGAAGGTATTACATAAAATAAAAACGGATGAATAATAAGCGTGAAAAACCCGCCGATTGCGATGAACCAGTCTGCGCCTTCATTAAAGGCGCTCAGCATAATCCACGACACTGCAATAAGCTCAAATACAAAAAACAAAATATAGGTTCGCCTGATAACCTGTTTATAGCTTTCGCATTGAGTCAAAATGTATATATAAAGAGCAACAGCAATAAATACAGCGGGATATATATTAAGCGGAGGGAATGATATGCCGAATAAAATTCCCGTAAGAATGCAAAGTAAATACGGACGAGATTTAAAAAAATTTATTAAATTCAAAAATTCGTTTTTGGTAGAGACGCAAAATTTTGCGTCTCATATATTTAAATTCTATTTAACAATCTTCAGTTTTGAGTTCACTAAATTCCATAGTGCGATTAAAATTAAAGCAACTATTGAACCCCATACCGCACCGGCAATAACATCAAACGGATAATGAACTCCGACGAATATGCGCGCAAGAGCCATAATCGATGCCGTGAGATATAAAACAAATGTAAAGTTTGGGTAAAAATGAGAAAATAAAGTTGCCGCAGCAAAATTATTTACTGCATGATTTGACGGCAAGCCATACGGACTATTGCATCCGACTAACAAATTAACATCCGGCAATGCCTGACAAGGACGAAGCCGCCCGATAAATTCTTTAAGAAAATTAGTTGACTGGTCGGTTAAAAAAATCAAAATCAGAACAAGAATAACCGCAACACGTCCTTTTGCTCCGCCTTTAATTAACAGATAGAGTAAAATGATAACATAAAAAATTGTCCAGTGATTATTTTCCGTAATGAACGGCATCAGCTTATCCGTTACAGGATTGGCGAGAGTCTTATTTATGAAATAAAATACAGAAGTATCTATTGAGTTGAGAAATTCGAGCATTAATTAATCAGTTACTTTGAGTTGTTTTTAAGTAGCGCGGTCGCATATGCAGCGCATCCCTTTTTTTGTCCGACAAACCCGAGTCCCTCGGATGTAGTTGCTTTGATGGAAATGTTTTTTGTTTTTAAAATCTTTGAAATATTTTTTTTCATTTCGGGAACGTATTTATAAATCTTCGGCTCTTCGAGAATTATCATGCAGTCTATGTTTTCAACTTTCCATTTTTTCTTAACAAGTTTATATGATTCTTTTAAAAGAATTAAGCTCGAAATATTTTTATATTTTACATCGGTATTCGGAAACTGATGTCCTATGTCCTCAAACCCTGCCGCTCCCAGTATTGCATCGCATATTGCATGAAGCAAAACATCTGCATCGGAATGCCCGTCCAGTCCCATCGTATGCGGGATTTCAACTCCACCCAGAATAAGTTTGCGCCTTTTTGCAAGTTTATGAACGTCATATCCAAGTCCTGTTCTGTATGCCATTTACACACCCCGTCACCGATTACATCGGTGCCATCCCTCTCAAGAGGGGAATTTTTATTTAAAAATTACTTTATATAATATAAATAATTCGGAATGCGGATGAACATTCCGCTGTTACCGCCGCCCATGTCACTGTACTGGTCGCCCGCATTTGCGACTATATTATATCCTTTTTCTTCCGTTAATTTTTTTCTGAAATAACTTTTATATTCAAGAGCGGTTGAGTTATAAAATTCCTTGGGTCTGCAAATGAATTCAGCATAAGTATTATAACCGTTGCGGGTTAAGTTTTTTGCAATGTATGGCTGGAGATTATCGTTACTGCCTGTGATAAAGATGATTACAAAACCTCTACTTACAACATAATCGTATAATCTTTTTGTTGGAAGCGCAAAAGAATTTAATCCTTCGACCCAATTTGACCAGGTAGTATCATAAAACTGTTCATTGTTTAGATATAAGCGTTCATAAAGCATAACATTCGAGAGCAGTGTTTCATCTAAATCAAAAACAATCGCGGTTTTTCCGGTGTCAATGGGAATTTTATCGAGATAAGGAATTACTTCATCAATGATTACATTGAGTTCAGCATCGTGGCCGCCGGATTTATAATAATTAAAAACATCTCCTTCCTGGGTCAGAAGAAAATAATCCTGAGCATAAATTGCTGAAGTAAATAGAAAGAATAAAAAAACAATCAGGCTTTTAATTTTCACGTAAAAATTTTGTTATAAAATGTTAACATAATAACTCCTGCGCGCAGATAAAATCCAAAAATCAACCGTGAAATGTTCAATCATTCTGAAATTCTTTCTGCAAATGCAATTATATGGCCATCAGGATCTGCAAAATAGCACGCTTTGTCTCCCCAGTCACGGTTTTGTATATCACTTATTAATTTAGCGGATGACTTAATTGCTCTGTCAAAATATTGCTGAATATCCTGAACATACAGATACAATTCACAGCGCGGAATACCGTTTCCTTCAGAAGGATGCGGGACTTGTCCCGATAATATTTTTGCAATCCCGTCCTCAGGCATTAAACCTATTTTACATTCTTCTGATAACTCAAACTCAGTCATTCCCGGAACGTCCAGACTTGGTTTTATATTGAGTAATCTTTGATAAAAATTTTTACTCCGGGTCTGGTCTTTTACATAAAGAATAAATTGAGCTTTCATAAATTAAATTTTGTATATGAGAATATATAAGCGACTAAATAAGTATAATCAAATTCCCTAAATTACATATATTTTACAATTACATTATTCTGAAACATAATGGATTTGCTGATAAAACAGATAAATATAGAACAAATAATTCCTCTGCGGGCAAAAATTCTCCGCAATGGCATTACTGAAAAGTCCCGTTTTCCTCACGATGAAGACGAAACAACGATTCATTTCGGTGTAATAGAAAACGATAATGTTGTTTCGATTGCCTCTTTATATAAAGAAAATTATAAAAATACTACGGGAACCGGTTACCGTCTGCGCGGAATGGCAACTGAAAATGAACTTCAGAATAAAGGTTATGGAAATGCAATTCTGAACAACTTAATTGAAAAAGTTAAAGAGCTTAACGGTGACTATATATGGTGCAACGCAAGAAGCACGGCTGTAAATTTTTATCTGAAAAATAATTTTGAGATTATTTCCGATGAATTCGGTATGCCAGACATTGGTCCGCATTTTGTAATGATGCTCCGCTTAAAAAAATCCTCTTTATCAAAATCTGTCCGTGACATCGAAATAAAAAAATATTCTTATAGAATTCCGTTTGAAAAAATTGCCTACTACCCCGAAGAAAAGCGCGATAATGCAAAGCTACTTATATATAAAGACGGAAAAATTATCGATGATAAATTTTATAATGCATTAAATTACTTTCCGGAAGATTCCTTGATTGTCTTTAACGATTCAAAAGTCGTTCATGCACGGATTTTCTTTGAAACATCAGAAGGAACCAAGATTGAATTATTTATTATTGAACCTTTCGATACAAAAGATTATACAAAAGCATTCAACACAAAGGGACATGCAAAATGGGAATGCATGGTCGGGAATTTGAGAAAATGGAAAGAGCCCGTTCTTACAAAAATAATTGACAACGGATATACAAAAATAATACTGAAAGCAAAAAAGAACTTTCTATCTAATAAATTTATTGTTGAGTTTATATGGGAGCCGGCATATCTGAACTTCAGTGAAATTGTAAATATCTTCGGAATGACTCCGCTACCGCCATACATAAAGCGTGATGCAGAGAAATCCGATGATGAAAAATATCAGACCATCTATGCAAATCAGGAGGGTTCTGTTGCTGCACCCACCGCAGGTTTGCATTTCACACCCGAGTTTATGAACAAGCTTAATGAAAAAAATATTAAACAGGATTTTGTTACGCTTCATGTAAGCGCTGGAACGTTTCTGCCTGTGAAAGGCGAAACAATCGGGAAACATAAAATGCATCCCGAATGGATTATCATTAACAAAAAAATCATCGAAGATTTATATGAACGTGATTTTGTCATAAGCACGGGAACCACAAGCCTGCGCACACTTGAAAGCTTGTATTGGATTAGTTATCTGATTCTCAATAAAAAAATCACGGACGAAGCACAAGAAATTAAAATAAACCAATGGATGCCTTATGAAACAGAGTATGATGTCCCGAAAAAATTTGCGCTAAAAACCATTCTCGATTTTATGGAAAAGAATAACCTGGACAAAATAACCGCATCTACCTCTCTATTAATAGTGCCGGGATATAAATTTAAAATGGTTGATGCTTTAATCACCAATTTCCATCAGCCGCAAAGTACACTTTTACTCCTCGTTTCCGCATTTATAGGCGAAAATTGGCGAAAAATCTATAAACACGCCTTGGAAAAAGACTACCGTCTATTCAGCTTCGGCGACAGCAGTCTGCTTTTCAAAAACAAGTAAACAATTTCCATTGCACATTGTTCATTGCTAATTGCACATTGATTTATGTGTTGACACACACATTTATTTTATATATATTTGTTGTAACACATAATTATATATTTTATATGGGTGAAGGTTTAAATAAATGGTTAAAAATGAGTAAGACTCCTGACAAAAGAGTCGAGGCAATCTTGAACCTTGCTGTTGTTGATACTTTTATTAGGAAGAAGCACGATGAACTTTTTTCTCAATATGATTTAACAATGTCGCAGTTTAATGTTCTGAGAATATTAAAAGGGGTTTATCCTGACGGTCATCCGAGATGTGAAATCATTACACGAATGATTGACCCTTCTCCGGATATAACAAGATTAATCGACCGTTTAATCACAAAGAAGCTCGTCAAAAGAGTAAAAGGAAAAGAAGACGCGCGAATGTCCGTTGCAGTCATAACTCCGAAAGGCATAGAGCTTCTCGATGAGCTTAACAAGAAAGTTTCTGCTTTAACAAATAAGTTATTCGAGAGTATTTCGGAAAAAGAGTGCGAAACACTCTCGAATATATGCGAAAAAATATATTCGGAACAAAATTAAAAAAATTTCTGTTAATATGTGTTACAACAAATAAATTACGAAAATGAAAAACAAAATCAGTGGAATTCATCACATAACGGCTATATCCGGAAACGCTCAGCGAAACTATGACTTCTATACAAAAGTGCTCGGAATGAAATTCGTTAAGAAAACCGTGAACTTCGATGACCCATATACTTATCATTTTTATTATGGCAACGAACCTGCCGAACCCGGAACATTGCTTACTTTCTTTCCGTGGGAAGGAATTACCGTCGGAAGAAGAGGCATAGCACAGGCAACTGAAATTCAATTTTCAGTTCCTAAGGGTTCATTTGATTACTGGCTTAAGAGAGTTGATGAACATAATGTTTTATACAATAAACCTTCTGACAGATTCAACGAAAGTTATCTCGTTGTCCTTGACCCTGACGGTCTTAAGCTTGAGTTCGTAATTTCTGACAGAGAAGACGACAGAGAGCAATACGTTAAAGGCGGAGTTCCTGCAGAAGCCGCAATCAAAGGTTTTTACGGAACAACCCTTACTTTGAAAAATATCGATAAAACTGCAAAACTGTTAACTGATGTTTTTGGTTATAAGCTCATAGATGAAAAAGTTAACCGCTTCAGATTTGCGGCTGATTCAAATGAAAATGCAAACTACATCGACCTTGTTGCTGTTCCCGGTGAGTCCATAGGTAACGTTGCAGGCGGTTCGGTTCATCATGTTGCTTTCAGAGCAAAGAATGATGAAGAACAAATGGCGTTCAGAGAAATTTTGGCTGACAGAGGATACAACATTACTCCGCAGATAGACAGAATGTATTTCAAGTCTGTTTATTTCAGAGAGCCTGGCGGTGTGCTTTTTGAAATCGCAACCGACCAGCCGGGTATGACTGTAGATGAAAGCGTTGATAATCTCGGAAGCACTTTAAAGCTTCCTCCGATGTATGAAAGCAAGCGCGCAGAAATCGAAAGCGTTTTGCCAAAGTTAGATTAAATTAGACTTAGAGATAAAATAAAAAATGAAAGAACAATTTCATCATATATTTATACCTGCGAAAAATAAGAAAGATAGTTATACAATACTTTTGCTTCACGGCACGGGCGGGGATGAGAATGACCTCGTTGATATAGGAAGATTATTCGGAAAGGATGTTAACCTGCTCAGTGTCAGAGGCAAAGTTCTTGAAGGCGGGATGCCGCGATACTTCAAGCGTCTTGCTGAAGGTGTGTTCGATATGGATGATCTGAAGCTCAGAACAAAAGAGCTTTATGATTATCTCGTTTCTGCTTCAGATGAATTCGGAATTGACAAAATTAAAATCATCGCACTCGGATATTCAAACGGTGCAAACATCGCGGGAAGCATTATGCTTACTTATCCCGATTTTCTTTCGGGAATGATTCAGTTCAGACCAATGAAACCGTTTGATGTTCAAGAAAAAATTAATTTTCCGGAAATACCTGTATTCATAAGCGCAGGCAGAAATGATTTTGCTGTCTCGCTTCCTGAAAGCAAAAGCTGGGCTGATGAACTTCAGTCATACGGGGCTAAGGTTGATTACAATGTTATAAACAGCGGTCATAACCTTACAAATGAAGATATTGAATTGTCTTTAAAATGGTTTCAGAAAAATTTTTCAAAATGATATGAATAACAAAATTAAAGTAATTGGATTTGCAGGGAGCTTAAGAAAAAACTCTTACAATAAAATGCTGTTAAGAAACATTCAGAAAATGTTTCCGCAGGATATGGAAATGGAAATAATTGAAATGCCTGATATCCCGATTTATAATTATGATATACAGGAGTCAAAAGGTTTTCCGGCAAGCATTACGGAAATCGGTGAAAAAATAAAACAAGCTGATGCAGTTTTGTTTGCAACTCCTGAATACAACTACGGCATTCCCGGCGGATTGAAAAATTTCATCGACTGGCTTTCACGTTTGGAAAGCAAGCCCTTCTTCGGAAAACCTATGAGCATGGTCGGTGCAACAACCGGACTGGGGGGCACCATCCGCGCTCAGGCGAATCTGCGAACTGTATCGCTATTCATAGAAACCAACGTGATGCCGAAACCCGAGATTTATGTTACTCGAGCAATGGAAAAATTCGATAAAGACGGAAACCTTATCGATGAAATAACAAAAAAAGTTTTAGAGAAATACATTGAGAGATTCAAAGAATGGATTTTAATTTTCAAAAAATAAAAATTTTTAAACTTAAATAATAAAAATCATGAAAACAAAAAATTATTTATTAGGCACATTCATAGTTCTGCTTGCATTTATCATAATGGCTTGCGGAGAAAGCCAGAACGCAAACAAAAATGCAGCCGGAAACAATGATAACGTAACTCTAACTGCAGCATCGAACAGCGGAACACAAACAACTGTTGACGTGAACAACAGCATTGTTAACTGGAAAGCATCGAAGGTTACGGGAAAGCATAACGGAACGGTTAAAATAAAAGACGGTACGATTTATGTTCAGAACGGACAAGTAACCGGCGGTAATTTTAATATTGATATGAATACTATAACCGTTAGTGATTTAACCGGCGAGTCAAATCAAAAACTTACGGGTCATTTAAAGTCTAATGATTTTTTTAGTGTTGAAAGTAATCCAACATCAAGTTTTGTAATTACTGAAATTGGTCCCGGCACAAATGGTGCAACAAACACAATTAAGGGCAACCTTACAATCAAAGGAATCACAAAGCCGGTTCAGTTCCCTGCAAACATTCAGGTGAACAACGGAAAAGTGACCGCAAAGGCAACTTTTGATATAGACAGAACAGAATATGACATTAAATATGGTTCAGGAAAGTTTTTTGAAGGTATTGGTGATAAAGCTATACACGATAACTTTAATATTGAATTAGACTTGATGACTAATTAAAACAACCTTCGGGTACGACAGGCATTCTTGCCTGTCGGGACAGACTGGAATGTCTGTCCTACCCGTTAAAGGGTAAGCGACTCCAATTTCTTCTTCTTCTCTTTTGCCAGATTCATAAGCTCAAGCGGGTCAGCTTGAGTTTTTCGCATTTCATCTCTTTTAATATCATACTCCACTTCGATAAATTTTCTTAACAGGTCTAAGGCAAACTTCATATAGTTGGTTTTTGTCTTGCTGGGATTTGCAAGTAATGTATACCTTGAATCGTTTTCCATTGCGCTCAACTGAAACTTATCACTTGAAAGCTGCGCGAGAAGTTTCACTGCCTCATCATCTTGTAACTTATTCATAACTTTAGCGACATCAATCTTTCCTTCGTTAATGTAATCTTCCCAGAACTCTTTCAGAATAATATTAATATGCTTATTGCTAATTAGCGACAAATCGATTTTGTCAAAAATATAATCAAGTACATCCTGGTCGCAGTTAAGAATCAACTCTATCAACTCACGCTCACACGCCGGAATAACATTCTTGTCAATTTTCTTCGTCGCAACTGTTTGTTTTTGTTCTGTTTTTATGTTTTGATTAACTTGTCTCGGTCTGAGTTCTTTCGATTGCTTAATCAACTCATCACGCAAATCTGATTCATAAAGCTTATGCAAATCAGCAAGCTCTTTAATATAAAACGCCTGTTTAATTTTATCCGGCATTTTCACTACATAGCTTATAATCTCTTTTATGAACGCAACCTTATCATTAACCGAACTCAGCTTATTTTCTTTTTTATATAAATCCGCAATGAAATTTATTACTGATTTTTTTGTGTTGATGGCAGCCTCAAATTTTTCCTTTCCGTGATTCCTTACATAAGAATCGGGGTCTTCACCATCAGGCAGAGAAACAATGCTGAGGTCAAGCCCCGCTTCAAGCACAAGCTCAATCCCACGCTTCGATGCTTTTATTCCCGCAAGGTCGGAATCATATATAAGAACAATATTATTAGTATACCGAGAAATTAATTTTATCTGTTCTTCGGTAAGCGCAGTTCCGCTTGATGCAACAACGTTGCGTATTCCCGCCTGATGAAGCGAAATCACATCGAAGTAACCCTCGACAAGCACCACGTAATCAAGCGCGCGAATGTAATCCCGCGCAAAGTTCAGTCCGTATAAAATTCTGCTTTTGTTATAAACTTTAGATTCAGGTGAGTTAATATATTTCGCAAGCTTGTCATCTTCAAACATCTGCCTTCCGCCGAACGCAACGACCTTTCCGCTTTCATTAAAAATCGGAAACATCAGTCTCCCTCTGAAGCGGTCATAAAATTTATTCTGCGAATTTTCTTTTTCGGATTTTATAATAAGTCCCGCCGCCTCGATATCTTCAGGACGGAACATATTATCTTCCGCAAAATGATTATAAAGCGAGTTCCAGTCCTTATGCGCAAAGCCAAGTCCGAAAATTATCAGCGTTCGTCCTTTTATCCCGCGCTCTTTCAGATAATTAAAAACAAATTCCCTCTCGCTTCCCGAAAGCCCTTTCAGCACATGATAAAAATATTTCGCCGCCTGTTTATTGATTTCATATTGCAGAGCAACTTCGTTCGATACGTCGGGCTTGGATTTATTTATGTGAATTGTAATTCCTGCGCGCTCGGCAAGCTTCATCGCCGCTTCAGCAAAAGTTATTTTCTCGTAGTTCTCGAGAAACTTAAAAACATTTCCACTCGCCCCGCACGAGAAACAATGATAAACCTGCTTCTCTTGAGAGATGCTCATCGAAGGATTTTTATCGGGATGAAACGGACACAGCGCAAGAAACGACTTTCCGCGTTTTTTCACGTGGATATACGACGACATCACGTCAATTATATCATTCGCCGAAGCGATTTCATCAAGCTTATCGGGAGGTATGAGCATTAAACTATAAGTAAGTTTTTAATTTAAAACTAGGTATAATAATTTTTTTGAGTTCTTTTTTATCAAAAAATTTTCTGTCAACAACAGGATGCTTTCGTTTGTTGTAACTTTTAAAATCCGCCTTTGATATAATACATACTCGATTTACTTTAAATGTTGCATTAATTTCAACTATAATTAAATCTGTCCACTTCTTATTTAAACCTAATCCAGATCCAGTTCCTCTTTTATTTTCATCGGTAATGGTTTTAACTGAAATATATAATTTTTCATTTTTATTAAATAAATCATAACCTGGATTATTAGTTATCGGTGGTTTTTCTAATTTAATTCCTCTGTTTTCATAATATCTCATAACAATCATCTCTCCTATTCTACCAATAATATTATCATTACCTGACAAATAATGACACGAATCTCCAAAATCTCTTAATTTTTTTCTCCAAATTAAATATTTTTTTACATACTCTTTAGAAGCTTTATATAATTCTTTGTTTGAGGTAACTTTACTCATTTAACAGGAATGTTAAACAAATTTTGGTGTTTATATAGATACCATAAATTAATATCTTAAAAGCTATTTTAAAAGAAACAAATTTGAAATTTTACAGCAAATATTTTTACATTTTATTGATTTTTTTCACCGTTGGAAGCGTCTATTCGCAGGAAAACGTGAGAATTATGTCATACAACATCCTTAACTATCCCGGTTCGGATGCCAATACCCGAAATCCGTATTTCAGAACAATTATAAGAAATTCCAATCCCGATGTTTTGGTAGTCGGCGAGATGCAGTCACAGGCAGGCATGGATAATTTTTTAAACAACGTTCTTAACCAGACAGGAAGTCAATGGAGTGCAGGAACATTCATAAACGGACCCGATACCGATAACGGAATTTTTTTTAAAACCGGTAAATTTATTTTTCTCGGCAACAGGGTTATACAAACCGCTTTGCGCGACATAAACGAATTTAAGATTATTCACGTTAATTACCCTATGGATACGCTTCGCATATATGCAGTTCACCTGAAGGCAAGCGAAGGAAGCGCAAACGAACTTCAGCGCGCTGCAGAAGTTGACAGCTTAAGAAAAATTACAAATCAGCTTTCTGTAAATTCCTGTTATCTTGTGTGTGGTGATTTTAATATTTACGGTGCAACCGAATCTGCTTACCAAAAGCTTTTGCAAGTGAACGGAAATCAGCAGGGACATTTTGTTGATGCATTGAATATGCCCGGAACATGGAACATCCCAAGTTATGCAATATATCACACGCAGTCACCAAGAGTGCGGGCATTTGGTGGCGGGTCAAATGGCGGAATGGATGACAGATTCGACATGATTTTATATTCCAACGCAATGGCAACAAACGGAAGAATTATTTATGTAAATAATTCGCTCACGCCTTACGGCAATGACGGACAGCATTATAATGACAGCATAAACAAGCGTCCGAACCTTGCAGTCGCAGATTCAATCGCTGACGCGCTTCATTATGCCGCAGACCATATTCCCGTATTTGCAACGTTCAAGTTCGGCAACCCGATGTCTATCAATCCAATCAGCTCAACACAACCCGAGAAATTTAATTTATACCAGAACTATCCTAATCCTTTTAACCCTGCTACACACATAAAATTTGATTTAACAACAAACGCTTATGTAAAACTGACGATTTTTGACATTCTTGGACGAATAGCCGATGTCCCTGTCAATAAACATTTGAACAGCGGCAGTTACGAAGTTAACTGGAATGCAAACAATCTTTCAAGCGGAATGTATTTTTATAAGCTTGAAGTTTTTGCACAGGACGGAATGAGCATGAAGTTTGTTCAGAGCAAAAGCATGATGCTTGTGAAATAAAGCTTAAGTTTAACACAAAATCCACAAAAACACGAAATTGTTAATTATTTATGAAACAGTTTTGTGCTTTTGTGGTTTCGTGATATGAAAGAAACTTTGACCCTGACCACTTTTACAGCACCAGGGTTACAAAGTGTTGTGTGAGGAATAGCGGGGTATAAATATGTAAGGCGGGAATCTTCGGCTGGCTTAAACTAAGGGCTGGGAAAACTCTCGAACACTATCTTACAAAGCTTCAGGCAATTTATCTTTTCAACTCACTTCACCAATTCATTTATTGATAAAATTCATCATCTTCTTCGGCAGAAATATATTTCACCGGAGCTTCAATGGAAACTTTTTCTTCTGTTAAAAATGTATTGCAGCATGTCAGACATAAAGCAACTCTTATTCTGACTGTGCTTAGTGGGGTTGTCTTCACTATCTTATAATTCCTTTTTGTCTTAGGGTAAGTTATAAGCATAGTATTGCAATGAGGACATTTCATGGCTCTAATTCCTCCTTAGAATGTTGTTTAATTCGGCAACTGCTGAGTGACGCGGGGATGAATTTAAATTCAGTCCTATTTACGATTACTTCAAATTCTGCATAATTGTTCCTTCGGCTTAAGAAAGTTAATCGTCCGAAAAAATTTCCGTGCACCGGATGCTGAACATTATAATATTGTTTTAATTTTAAGCGAAAAGATTTCGGCTTCGGTTTTTCAACCGCAGTATCTGCTAATGCTTCCATTGATTTAAATGTTTTAAGATTAATTTCCCGGCGCGGCGGTTTAAGTAAAATTGCTTTGAGTAATTACTACTCTAAGAATGTTTTCAGACCGGTTGCAGCGAACGTTTTACTCGGAGATGACGAATGGTTATGATTCTCCTTTTTTCAAAATCTGGATTCCGTCGTCACAAAACTGGTTAATCATAACACTTTCATTAAGATACCAGGCATTGACCGAATATCTCCAACAAAATTACACTGAGCATAAGCTTTATAATGGAACCTATATTCGAAAATTTCAGTATGCCGAATATTTCTGGACGCTTGATTATTCCACACTTGCTCAATCATCTGAAATAGTGAAACTCATTCAGGTCTTGCATTATCTTCAGAAAGATTTTACTGTTCTGTTGTATCCGCACAAAGAACAGTCCAGGTTTTTTTATGTTGTAGATGATTCCGAAGAACAGCTGGTTCTTGGAGAGCATTACGGCGGCGTGAACTCACCCGGCAATAAAGATTTGGTTTTTAAATTTAAAAGCAAAATTCAACTGACTAATCCCGGAAGTTCAATATTATGGCACGAAGTTAATACCGGCATTCCGAATATAGAGGTAAGCAACGTAAAATTTCTGACCAACGAGCAGCATGATTATATCTTAACACAATCAAACGAATTAATTCTCTTATAAATACTCACAAATTCACATTTAAAAACATGGCAGCAAATAAAATTTCAGAACTAACCGAGCTCACCGAAATCGGTGACAGCGATATTCTTCCCGTTGTTTCGGGAGGAGAAACAAAACGCATCACCCTCGACAATCTGCTCGCAAAAGCAGTGCGCATTGATAAACCAAATCAGATTGAATCTGTTGACAGCAAAGAAGCGATTGCAGACGATGATATTATTATGATTGAAGATTCGGACGATGCAAACAGCAAAAAGAAAATCACTCGCGAAGAATTTCTTTCCGATACCATCAGAATGGATAAATCCGACCAGATATCCGGGCTTGATGAAAAAACTTCCATACATGAAAACGATATTTTTCTCATTGAAGATTCAGAGGGCGGAAACGATAAAAAAATGATTAAGGTCAGCACGCTCCGCGATGGACTTGCTCTGATTGTCGAAGGTGAAGGCGCTCCCGGCTCAGCACCCGCAAAAACCGGAAGCATATATATAGACACTGCTACCGATGCTATCTATATTTCAAAAGGGACAACCGGTACAGATGACTGGGTAAGTGTGGGGTAACTCCTTTTTCTGTTTAAATACGTCTTTCAAATTGATATTTTGATTGATAATTTGAATGATGTCTAAAAAACCGTCACAGAAAAAAGCACAAGCACAGAAACCGGCATCCCAAAAACAGGGTAAAGCTCAGAAAACAGAAGTCAATATAACTGTTCCGTTTGAGCCGCAGAAAACACAAAAACTGCTTATTTATGTAATTCTTGCGATAATTTCGGCAGTTCTCTCTATATATTACATCAGCTACGCAAATTCGCAGAACGGAGTCAGCAGCTTTCCGCTTGATGACCCCTGGATTCATCTTACGTTTGCAAAAAATCTCGCCGAGTACGGAAGTTTCTCATATTTCAAAAACGAAATGGCAACTGCCGGCTCCACATCGCCTGTTTATACAATTCTTCTTGCCGCAGGATTTTTCATAACTAAAAATGAAATGATTCTCAGCTATGTCCTCGGCATAGCTTTTTTAATTTGTTCGGTCATTGCATTTTATAAGCTAAGTTCATTTGAGTTCGGCAAGGAAAATTATTTCGCGCTCGCATGCACGGGAATTTTCATTCTCGATAAATGGATGAATTTCATTGCCGACAGCGGAATGGAAACAACGATGTATATCTTTTTTCTGATTGCCGGATTTTATTTTTACAAAAAACGAAAAGCCATTCCGTTTGCAATTCTTTTTGCGTTAACTTTCTGGACCCGTCCCGATGCGGTTGCTTTTTACGGAGCAATCATAATTGATTACATCATCGTCTCTTACTTCGCAAAGACGGACAAATCATTACAGCTTTTCACCAAAAATGATTTAATGAAAATTGCGGGAGTAGCAGGAGGAATATTAATTCTATATTTTATTATGAATCTCGTTCTTTCGGGTTCTCTCTTGCCGAACACATACAACGCAAAACTTGATGCACCGATGATGCGAACAAGGGACTATTTTCTTAGTGAAGAGGTTTGGGGATACTATACTACCGGTGCTTATGGAATAATTATGATTGGATTTTTATTTTCAACATTAAAGTATGTATATGATTTAATAAAAAGAAAGTATAATCAAAACAGCGGTTATATTTTATTTTGTTTCTGTCTGGTTTTCATTTATTGGTTCAAGCTCCCATATACGCACAGATTCGGCAGATACCTTATGCCGCTTATTCCTTTTTTAATTCTTGTTTCAATGCGCGGATTTCGTGACATTTCACAAATTCTCGCTTCATCCTTCAACAGCCGTTCTTTTGCAAACGGATTTTTTATTCTGATTGTTGGGATAACTCTTGTTATTTCTGCTATTAATTACAACCAAAACAAACAGCTATATGCCACAGAATGCCGTTATATTTATGACAGACATGTAAAAGCTGCGTTATGGATAAAAGATAACACAGCTGAAAATGATATAATTGCCACTCATGATGTAGGTGCAATAGGATTTTACAGTCAAAGAAAAATAGTGGATGTTGCAGGGCTTATCTCTCCGGAGGTTATCTCAAAACTTAAAGAAAGTAATTACAACGTTATAATGACCGAATATATGAAACAGAAGAATGTTTCTTATCTGGTGTTTCTACAAGAGTGGTATAGAGTTGTAAACCAAAACCCTTTATACTCAACAGCTGATTCATTAGAGCCTGAAATAATGGAAATTTATAAATTTATTCCCGAAACCACATTGATTCTTTCTAATGATTCCAGAAATATGAATATATACGCCGGCAATTTGATACAACAGAAAGCATATCAACAGGCAATAAATGTGTTAAATCGTTCCCTTGCAAGCACACCCAATTCTTCTTACACGTACTATTTGCTTGCGTTAGCATATGCATTGGGGGGTGATGAAAAAAATGCTGAAGCAAATCTGATGAAAGCACTTCAATATTTTCCGGACTTTAAAGAAGTATTAATAGCTTTAGGAGATATAAATTTAAGACGCGGGAATTTGACTGATGCTAAAAAATATCTCAACAGGGCAGTTATAATTGACCCCGGTAATTCAAAAGCGCTAAGTCTTTTAAATTCAATACCTGATACTGTTAACAGCAACACTCAGTCAGATACTTTGAAATAATTTTTGGTTCTGATGAAAAAACAAATCTGGATTTTTTTATTCATTGCAATAGGATTAGTTATTGTTCTTTTAACTTTATCCTCTTTCTTTTTATTTTATTTTCCCAATACAAAAACTTATTCCGAAGACAAGTTTTTCAAAATTACCAAAGGACAATCCTTTTCGGAAATAGCCGGTAATCTGAAAGAAAGAGGAATCATTCGTGATGACTTTTCTTTAAAAATTGCAGCCAAAATCACCGGCAGAGAATCTCAAATTATCGCCCGCAACTATTTTTTTTCTGGCGGATTGACTAATAACGAAATCCTCGACATACTGACAAACCCTTCATATTTTCAAACTACCCGCCTGCGCATTCCCGAAGGATTTACCATCAGACAAATTGCTAAAGTTGCGGAAGACAGGTTTTCAATTCCGCAAAAAGATTTTATTGCTGAAACAAAAAATCCTAAGTATATAAAAGAGCTTAATCTCGAGGGCAAAATAAAAAACCTCGAAGGTTTTTTGTTCCCTGATACATATATAGTTGACATAAATACCGATGCAAAAGACCTGGTGAAAACTTTATTCGATGAATTTAAAAAACAGGTTCTGCAAAACTCCGGTATGATGCAGAAAATGGGCGCAGATAAGACAAATATTCTTAATGTTGTTACTCTTGCATCCATTATCGAAGCCGAAACGTATTTAAAAAATGAGCTTGAAATAATTTCGGGTGTTTATCATAACCGCCTGCAAAAAAATATGAAGCTCGAAGCGGACCCGACAGTGCAATATGCTCTGCCTGATGGTCCCAAAGAACGGCTTCTTTTCAGCGACCTGAAAATAGATTCTCCGTACAATACATATAAAAACACCGGCTTGCCTCCGGGACCGATAAATAATCCCGGTTTTGATGCAATAAAAGCCGCCTTAAACCCCGCTAAACATAATTTTTTATTCTTCGTAGCAACAGGCGAGGGCGGTCATAAATTTTCGGAAACTTATGACCAGCACTTGAAAGCTGCGCAGGAATACCGTAAAAAAATTGATGCAAAGTAATTCATCAAAAATATTATTCAACTTATTCTTAAAAACCGATTACCGGGATAAGGAAAAAACTGCATATAAAAAGCTTACCGGTATCTTTATTTCATATTTATTTGCCAATTCATTCATCGGTTGGAGCAACTATATGCGTTTCGATGAATACAGCTTTGTTGTTCTTGCATTCAGCATAAATATTTTTTTCATAACATTTGTTTCGCTGACCGAGTATGCAGATTTATTTTTTTCAAAGCGCCAGATGGACATTTTTACATCACTTCCTCTGAAAGACACCGAAATTTTTAAAGCAAAGCTCAAATCTGCAACTGCATATATTTCGTTTTTCTGTATATCCCTCATAATCCCCCAGTCAGTTTTTGTGTATTTATACAGTCACGATATTTTGAGAACTTTAATGTTCGCAGTTCTTTGCTTTGCTTTTACCTTGTCGATTTTATATCTGATTCTTCTTGTTCAGACTTTTGTAATTCTAATATCAAAAAAACAGTCCGGATATCTACAGTATATTCTTCAATTCTGTTTTATTTTTTTCATCGTTTATACTTCTTCGCTTTCTTCCAAAGCAGGTCTGGAAAACAAGCGTTCAATAAGAGATTATGATATTATTCAATATCTGCCGCAGAATTTATATTATCTCGGAATGGACAGTTATGTATATTTTGCATTGTCGATTTTAATATCTTTTCTGATTTTTCTTTTATTCTATTATATATTAAAATCCAATTATTCAGTAATATACAAGTTCCTCACAGTCACCGATAAGCCTAAAAAATCCCGTTCAAATTTTTCTTTAACTTCATTAAATAATTTTATAAGTTCACGACTTTTAAAAAACAACATTGAGCGTGCCTCTTATGATTTAATGAAATACCAGTTTATAAACTCACGCTCACTGAAAGTAAAATACATTCCAACGCTGTTTCTGCCGATAATATTTGCGGTAATTGCCGTAACAACCAATACACCCGGCTTTTTGACGTTAAAGTCCGCAGCTTTTTCCAACATAACGCAGGTGGTTGCAATTTTAGGTCCGACAATCACTATGATGATTATAATGTCATCACGTCTCATGATTTCAAGCACTAAAATCTCCGACGAGAACTCTGCAGGAACCGATTGGCTTTATAAATCAATGCCTGTTAAAGAAAACGTCTGGATTTTTAATGGGGTTAATAAATTCATATATATAAATCTCATTATTCCCATGCTTCTTATGGTATTTTTTATACTTTTGGTTCGTCTCGATATTAAAACCATAGGATTAAATATGTTCTTCATCATATCCTGCCTTATATTTATAAACTCATTATTCAGCTTGTTTGATAAAACCTTTCCTTTTACATTGGAAAGCTCTAAATTTAACTCTACTTCGAAATTTCTCGAAGTCTTGCTGACAATGGTTCTGGGAGTTGTAATTTTTGTAGGTCAGATTTTTATATTTCAAAATGTTATTTTTGTAATAACAGCAATTGCCGTGATGCTTGTTGTTTCGTTTATGATAAATAGAAACTAATTAAACGGTTATGACAGAAACCAAAATTTCCTCAGGCGTTCAGACTCAGACTAAGCCCTTAATAAAAACATATAACGGCGAAGGCAAGAACATAATACTTGCAATCACGGGAACAAGCGGTTCGATTTATGGATTAAGAATGCTGAGGGCTCTTCTTTTAAATGAGTTCAATGTTGATTTGATACTTTCAGAATATGCGCAATATACTCTCGAGTGTGAATGCAAAGTTGACATTAAGCCGTCGAACATTACAAGCATTTTTCCTGAAATAATGATGCTTAAATCATCCGTAACCATTCACAGCAATCTTGATTTGAAATCCATAATTTTTTCAAGCGGTTATACCGTAACCGGAATGGTTATTGCTCCCTGCTCAATGGGATTGCTTGGAGGAATTGCCGACGGTGAATGCGAAAATCTTATCGAGAAATGCGCAGACTATGCGCTTTCATACAACAAACCACTTATAATCGTCCCCAGAGAAACACCCATTAATAAAATTCATCTGAAAAATATGCTCGGTGTTATGGATGCAGGAGCAATGATGGTTCCCGCAATGCCTGCTTTTGATTTTTTACCTAAAGATTTTAATGACCTTGCGGATTATGTTGCGGGCAAAGTTATGGATATGCTTTGCAAAGGTGAAAAACCGATGGCATAATTTAAACTGCTTGTTTATGGAAGACTCACACCTTACAGACTTCGAAAAAAAACTCAAGAATTCAAAAGGAACCGAACGCGCAAAGCTTTTAAACGACCGGGCTTATGAACTGCGCAACTCCAATCCCGATAAAGCTATAGAACTTGCTAACGAAGCAATCACTTTATCAAAATCTCTTTCTGATAAAGCGGGCATCGGAAGAGCTTACCTGACAATTGGATGGTGTGAGTTTCTCAAAAACAACAATAAGAAATCTCTTGATGACACAAATGCAGCTCTAAAAATTTTTCTCGAGCTGAAAGATAATGAAAATCTTGCTTATGTATATAATAACTTAGGAAACATATACAACAGCATGGGTGATTTTGACAAAGCTCTGAAATATTATGAGCAGGGTCTGCGCCTTCACAGAGATACTTCCAACCACAAAGGTGAGTCGCATACTTTAAACAACATAGGATTAGTTTACTACCGCAAGGGTGATTACTCAAATGCCCTTAAACATCATTTGTTCAGTCTTGCAATAAAGCAGCAGTTAAAAGACAAATCCGGCGAGGCGACTTCCCTTATTCAAATCGGCGATGTTTATCACAGAATCGGTGACCATGCGAACGCGCTTGAAAATTTACTTAAGGCAATGATGATTAAGCGTGAAACATTCGATAGATACGGAGAAGGAAGTGCGCTGAACAGCATCGGAAATGTCTATTGTGACCTTGAAGATTATGACAAGTCGCTTGAATATTACAATAAAGCTTATGCGCTTTTTAAAGAACTGAAAGATTTATCCGGTGAAGCGCTCACTCTTGGCAACATGGGGAATATTTATTTATATAAAAATGAGTTTAAAGACGCTCTTAAATATTATCTCGACTCGCAAAAAATATTAACCGGGCTAAATGACAAAGAAAATATTGCAACTACATACATAAACATCGGAAATACATATACCCGAATGACCAAATTTAAAAATGCAGTAGAGTTTTATGAAAAAGGGTTGGAGCTAAGCAAAACAATCGGGGCAAGACGCGGACAAGCATTAAGTCTTCTCGGACTCGGACAGGCATACAGTGCATTGAATGATGAAAAAAACGCAGAGATTAATCTTAATGAAGCGCTGAAAATAACTAAATCAACCGGAAGTAAGGAAATAACCTTTAAAGTTTTGAAAGAGCTCTCAGGCATTCATGAAAAAACAGGTGACTATAAAAAAGCTCTCGAATACATAAAAGAACATCATACAAAACAGCGGGAAATTTTCAATGAAGAATCAGATAAAAAATTAAAAAACCTGCAGGTAATGCATCAGGTTGAAAATGCAAAAATTGAAGCCGAGATTTATAAACTCAAAAACGTTGAGCTTGCAAAAGCGCTTGCTGAAGTTGAGTCGTTAAATAAGGACTTAAAGCGTCTCGATGATGAAAAAAATGACTTACTTGGAATTGTTGCGCATGATTTGCGAAATCCTCTTTCATCTTTGATTATGTTAGGTGATGCAATTAAGGATAATTTGGCTTCTGAAAACCTGAACAAAGAAGAAATTGCTGAATATGCCGGCGACATTGAGGTAACATCAAAGCGCACTCTTATAATATTAACCAACCTGCTTGATGTAAATTCATTCGAATCAGGCAAGTTTAAAGTTGATATTAAAAGAATTATCATAGATGACATAGTTAAAAAGGTGGTTGAAGCCCAGAGCGATTATGCGCAGAGCAAAAAAATAACTTTGATAACAAACCTATCCGGAGGACCTTATCATATAATGGCAGACGAATCCGCTGTCGAGCAGGCAATAACAAACCTTATAAACAACGCAATAAAATATTCACCGCATAACAAAAAAGTTACTGTCTCATTAAAACGGAAAAAAGACAAAACTCTCTTTTCAGTTAAAGACAATGGACCGGGTATTTTAAAAAAAGACCGTGAAAAACTATTTTCAAAGTTTGCAAAGCTGAATAACAAACCGACCGGGGGAGAAATTGCAACAGGGCTTGGTCTTTATATTGTTAAAAAGCTTATGGAAAAAATGAACGGTGATGTATATTATCACGGTGATGTAGGAAAGGGATCGGATTTCACTCTGGAATTCAATTATTGTAAAATTTGATATTTTAAAATTCAAAATATATTTCTATATTTCATACATAAAATTTACCCGTTAGGAGGATTCTAAAATGATTAAAAAAGTTTTATTCTCCTTTTTTATATTTAATCTCTTATTTGTAATAATTTTAAAATGTTCTGCGCAAACAGGGTTTGCCATTGGGGAAAGTGGAACTCTTCTAAAAACTACAAACGGAGGCATTAACTGGACTTCTCAAGCTTCCGGAACAAATCAGGTATTATGGTCTTCATTTTTTCTTAACCCCTCAACCGGGTGGATTGTGGGCGGAACAGGGGCTACCGATATTGAAACAAGTTTAATCTTGAAAACAACAAATGGTGGTGCAACATGGGTTGAACAAAATGCAGGTGTAAATCACTGGCTTACATCTGCCTGTTTTATTAATGCACAAACCGGTTGGATTGCTGGCTCGGGTAGAACTGTTTTAAAAACAACCAATGGAGGAACAAACTGGAATGTCCAAATGACTGATCAGGATAATCTGCGGCTCGAAGAAATATGGTTTGTTAATGAAAATACCGGTTGGGTTTCTGCATGGGCAGGAATAGTTCTTAAAACTACAAACGGTGGTGCTAATTGGTTGACTCTAAATACCGGAACTCCTGAAGATATTTATTCTTTAAAAGTACTTTCACCTACTGTTGCATACGGCGCAGGTGAACATGGAGTTATAATTAAAACAACCAACGGCGGAAATAACTGGACTATCCTGAACAGTGGAACAACAATGAATCTGTTCTCAATTCATTTCAATAACCTGACAACAGGATGGGTAGTCGGTCACGACGGAAAGATCTTGAAAACAACAAATGAGGGGGCTACATGGATCTCACAGCCAAGCGGAACAACCGTTCGTTTGGAATCTGTTGATTTTTTAAATGACTTAACAGGATGGGCTGTAGGAGGATGGACAGGCAGTGTTATTTTAAAAACTACAAACGGGGGCACTAATTGGACTGCTCTCTCAAGCGGGATTAATGAATCATTATTTTCTATAAATTTTCCAAGAGGCGTAAGCGGAATTGAACCTGTAAATTCTTCCTCACCTGAGGGTTTTCATTTATACCAGAATTATCCTAATCCTTTCAACCCTTCTACAACAATTCCCTTCAGCATAACAAAACCGGGATTAGTAAAGATAGCTGTTTATGATATGCTTGGAAAACAAGTAGCTGAGCTTGTAAATCAAAATAAGCAGGCAGGAAGCTATAAAGTTAATTTTAACTCCGACAAATATTCACTTACAAACGGAATATATTTTTACAAGTTTACAAGCGGTGATTTTTCTGAAGTGAAAAAAATGATGCTGGTAAAATAAATATTTTAATATTCAAAGCTAACATTACAGAGACGTAAATTTTTGCGTCTCTGTTTTGGTTAAACTCAAAAATCCCACCCAAAAAATATCTGCTGAAAAATTCCATCCTGAAATTTCGTGAAATTCTTTTCAATTCTTTTTCCAGCATCGTATCTTAAAACTAAAAATCCGAATACGTTAAGCCTTAATCCTGCTCCGACACTTCCGTATGTTTGTTTATATTCTTCAAACGAATCGAATGCGCTTCCGGCATCAAAAAAAACAGCGCCTTTCATTACCGGGAAAATATAATTCAAGCTGAGAGGAAGTTTCTGGTTTATTATGTTAAAAATAGGAAATCTGAACTCTGCATTCGTCTGCCACATCTTTGTTCCTCTTATGTCCTGAAAGGGCCAACCCCTCAATGACCAACTTCCGCCCATGAAAAATCTTCTGGGATTTTTACCTTCGTTCATAAACCACTGCGCACGCGTTGCAAAAGTTGTAGAAGCTCCTATGCGAAAATATTTTCTGTAATCAAGAAGAAAGCTGTAAAAGTTTTCATTTGAATTCTGAATGTCAGAAGTATATCCTAAAGTCGCATTGAATCTCTCTCCGTCAAGAGGTCCTGTAAATCCCCATATTGCATTGTCTTTTACGTAGCTTACGGAATTTGAAAGCAAAAGTGAACGGCGGTAGTTTGTTATGTCAACATCTTTAACCGATTGTGATAAGCTTGTTGTTGTCTCAATTCGCCTGAAAAATGAAAGCGGATAAGACATACTGAGATAACCTCCATACATCCTTTCATAATACACCTGGTCTGATTCCCCGATGTCATATCTTCTTCCTGATAAATGAAAAATTCCGTATGCATAATTCAGTCTTTCTTCAAGCGACACCTTTGATACTGCAACGTTGAAGCTTTTCCAGAATCCCGTGTGAATATCCGAATTATTAAAAATCAAAAAATAATACCTTTCATTCCCGAGCATATCGCTCAAAGAAATCACTCCCCCCGCATTAGTTCCGAAAACAGGGTCTGTAGTAATCGACGTTGTTGCCAAATCCATTGAAAAATCTTTTGAGTACTTCAAATCTTCCTTTCCATGAATACCCTTTTCACTTTCTGTTATCCATATTCCTTCTTTTTTGCTGTAATCTATTTTATAAATAAATTTGCTCGAGTCATATTCCATCGAAATACTGTCCAGCAGTCTCACCCCGATTTTTCCGTTCTGAAAAGTCGTGAAAACAATGTTGTCATTACCTGCCCATCTTGGGTCCTGCGCTGCTGTCGTGAAGTTTGTAAGTCTCCTCATTTCGAGCTCATCAAACGAATCATACGTATATTCAACCGCAGAAAGCCCTGGGTTTATGTTTTGCTTGTATTTTAAAAAATCAATCATCCATAAGTTCTGCGCGCCTCCTAAATCCGATGTAAAAATAATTTTATTTCCGTCATCCGAAAAATTTGGAGAGTAATCTGTCTGCTCACCAATTGTCAGATATTCAATGTCGTTTGTTTTGAGATTATATAAAAATAAATTGTATTTATTTTTCTTTCCGAATGAAGTTCTGTCGGAAGCAAACACAACGAAGTTTCCGTCAGGTGAAATATCAGGGTCGCGGTCATCATAATAATCATTTGTTAATCTCGTCAGTTTTTCATCTTCAATGTTGAACAGATATAAGTCACTCTTTCCTGAAAAATCTATTCCCGGAAAAACGAGCTTCTTGTTGTCCCTGCTCCACATTGGAGAACCGATTCCGACAATGTTTTCAAAAGAATAATCTGCAATGTCATCTCCTGTGCTTATGTCATATATATGAATTGCATCTGCTTCCCCTTTCTGTGTTATGAATGCAAGCTGTCCATTATTTGATATATCCATCCCCGTTCTGAAGAAATGAAATGCCTCAAATTCATCCGATTTCTCACCCTCAATAAACAATTCAGGAGAAGCATTTTTTTCATCAACCTTAATTCTGAAAACGCTTGTATATCCTATCTCATCACCTATAAAAAATACTTCATTCAGTCCGTTAAAATTTGTATAAACGGGTTTATGTCCGAATACCTTTGAATATATATTCTGTGTTGTTTTGGTTGGCACATCTTCGGTGCTTTTTTCGTTCTGATAATATTGCCTCATATATGGCAAAAATTCCTTATCAAACTCTTTGTAGTTTTTCCCGATTGTATATTTCATTACTTCTGAAAAATTATCATCCATCCAGAAATTATCAATTAATTCTAAAACTTTTTCCTCACCGTATTTATTGGCAATGTATTCAAGAACCTTCTGTCCAAGTTTGTACATTAAATAACTTCCATATGTTTTTTCCCATTCAATCAGACCAACTCCGTATGGACTCAGCATCGCATCTTTGAAAACCATCTCTGACTGTGTGTCCCATTCGGTTGACCAGTACTCCGCAAGTCCTTCAGTAAACCAAAGTGGGGGCATCCTATCTTGAATTTTCCCGTAGCTCCGCAATTGATTTAAAATTTTACTCGTCATAAAAACGTGAGTCAATTCGTGTCTTATAACGTGTTTGAAATTTCCAAGCGAACCGTCAAAAGGAATCACAACTCTGCCCTTTATGAACTCAAAAAATCCTCCGACACCGTCAGGAATCAACCCGGGCGTTGTATTAGTTTGCTTAAAATGCATTGCCGAAGAATAAAAAATTATCGGCACCGTATCGATGAGCGAATACTTAAATTTTTGCTGAAGAATTTCATAACTGTCTTCGGCAAACTTCGCGCCTATTTCGGCAAGCTCCCTTGCTTCCTTGTAATAAAAAACTTTGAAATGTTTTGTTGAGATTGTATGCCACTCGAAATCGGAATACTGAACTTTGTTTCTTCCGAAATCCACAAACTGCGCACTGGCAGAATTGGAACATAAAAACACAAAAATTAAGCAAAACAGCGGTAATGAATCGCGAAGCCTAAAATATGTTTTTATTTTTTGCGGGGAAAAATTTGTAATTTTTTTCATCATATCGCAGGAGTTTAATCAACAGGATTAACCCGGATTTACATGAGGGCTGCTCTAATATTCCCGATATTTTATAACTAAATCAACCCTTAAAAACGGGGATATGAAGTAAATTAAGGATATAGTTCCCCTCTTGAGAGGGGTGGCTCTGATGAAATCGGAGACGGGGGTGTTTAAATATTAATTAAGAAGTCATTCCCGCGCAGGCGGGAATCCCATACTGAGTCTGGGGTACCCTTTGGGTCATTTGATTCAGTGTCAACAAATGCTTCGGAAAAATGCCTATTCTCATAATCCTCCACAAGAATTGCTAATGAATCTAATTCGTTAGCTTCTTTTGAACCAATTTTTAAATCTTTTTGCATAAGATTATATATCTTTTCTAATGCAAATTCATATTGTTTTTTAGATTTAATAATGCTCGACATATCTTAATATATTTTTTTTCTCTCTTACTTTCAAACCTCAAATTGAATATTTTAGTCATTATACTAAATTTATGATTCCTATATCAAAAATTAAAAATTTATCCGAAAATCAACAAAAAATTATTAACATTATACAAAAAAACGAATTAAAGTGTAAAATTTCTATATCGAATGAAAACTTGATTTTAACTTTTACAAAAATTAAAATAGAACAAATTGCTGATAATTTATTTAGAACCCAGGACTTTCAAGAGATTCCTATAAAAGATTTAATAAGAATATTAAAAAAAAGAAACATGAGTGTCCTTCATTCTTGGTGTGGGGGATTTATTAGCACCCAGACAGGCGATCCTGTTTTTCGTTTTGACCCAAACTTTCCATTATGGGTAAAAGCAGGGTTGTTAGAGGATTATGATCCAAAAGAGAAAATAGAAATAGATTTTGGAATTGATGAAAAAGAAATTAAGAAAGCGATGACAAAATTAAATAACTTAATTGGATTAAAAAACATTAAACAAGAAGTTGACCAATTAATAAAACTGATTAAATATTATTTAGAAACTGGCCAAAATATAAAAAACCGTATTTCACTTCATTCTGTTTTCACTGGAAATCCAGGGTCTGGGAAAACCACAGTTGCTCGAATATTAGCTGATATATATAAAGCATTTGGCATCTTAGAAAAAGGTCATCTTATCGAGGTTGATAGAGCTGGGCTTATAGGAGAATACGTTGGTCATACAGCTACTAAAACTAAAAGTGTTATTAATAGTGCATTGGGTGGAGTTCTGTTCATTGACGAAGCTTATGCTCTTTCAAATAAGGGGATAACGATTTCGGTCAAGAAGCAATTGAAGCTTTATTAAAAGAAATGGAAGATCGTAGGGGAGAATTTATTGTAATAGTAGCTGGCTACTCTGACGAAATGAAAATTTTTATAAATTCAAATCCGGGCTTGGAATCAAGATTTGATAAAGCTTTTGAGTTTGAAGATTATAATAATGACGAATTGTTTGCATTAGCTGAAAAAATGTTAAAAGAACAGGGATTATATCTTAATAAAGATGCTAAAAAACAATTAAAGGTTATTTTAGAATCAAAAACTATATTAAAAAACAAAACATTTGCGAATGGTAGGGGTGTTAGGAAAATAGTTGAAGACATAATTAGGAATCACCATATTCGAATATATGATACTCCTAAAAATAAAAGAATAAAAGATACACATAAAAAAATTATTTTAGCAGATGTTCTTGGTTTTAATCCTACTGAAAGAAAATAATTAAGTCTTTAAATTTTCACAATATATTCATTTATGAGCGATAATTACAAGTTTAAAGAACTGAAAACCTATGCCGAGGATGAGTGGCTTTTCGGAAGCACAAAAAAATACCGAACCGTTTTTGAAGAGAAAACCGTAACGTATATTGACGCCGAATTATCTCTATACAATAAAAAGTTTGATGAAGAAGACTGGAAGCTTACTGTAAATCTCAAAGCATTCGACAGTAAAGGTGTAATGCTTTGTGATTTACCCGTTACAAAAGATGTTCTGAAAACTGAAAACATAATTTTCATACGCAACGGTTGGGGCAACAAAAATCCGGGAGCGTTTTGGAAGCGCGGTTCATATCGCTGGGAAGCATGGATTGACGGGCAGGTTATCGGTTCAAAAAATTTTTACATAGAAAATCAGGGCATCGTTACAAAAACACATAACCCTTATTTCAGAATAAAATCACTTAAGCTTTATGAATCGGGAAATGAAGCCGCTGATAAAATAACTTATCTCAAAACTTTTGATTTCGCCAAAACAAGATTTATTTATTTTGAATTTATTGCGGAGAACCTTGTCAAAGATAAAGACTGGTGGGCTTGTGAAATATTTTTTAACTTTGAAACCGATCTTAATGAGCTAAAAGGTCAGGATACACAATTTAGAGTTATAAACAAATCCGACAAAGAATTATTTTTTACAGGTGGTTGGGGAAATGCAAAAGGCGGAAGCTGGTTTAAAGGAACATATTTTCTTGATATTGTTTTTATGGAAGAAATTGTTGCGCGTCTTCCGTTCAAAATCGATACACACGACGAAGAAGCGGGAGAAAGCTACTACCAGGATGCGCTGAATGAGCCTGTCGAAACTGCAAAGGAACTCGAAACTAAATCATCACCCGAAAGTCCGACCTACGAAGAAGCTATAAAAGAACTGAATGAGCTAATCGGACTTGAGTCCATAAAGAAAAAAATAAGTGAATATGCAGATTATATAAAGTTTCTGAAGCTGAAAGAACAAAAGGGTTTAAGTGGAAAAGATAAAATTCAGCTTCACTCTGTGTTTACTGGCAATCCCGGAACGGGAAAAACCAAAGTTGCAAACCTTCTCGGCAAAATTTATAAATCGCTCGGGCTTCTTTCAAAAGGTCATGTTCATGAAGTTGACCGCGAAATGCTCGTCGGCGAATATATCGGGCACACAGCACCAAAAGTTAAAGATGCAATCAATCAGGCGCGCGGCGGAATTTTGTTCATCGATGAAGCGTATTCGCTGGCACGAAGCGGTGAGGACTCGCGCGATTATGGCAAGGAAGTCATCGAAATTTTAATCAAAGAAATGTCCGATGGTCCCGGTGATATTGCCATAATAGTTGCAGGTTACCCAAAGGAAATGGAATTATTTCTCAATTCAAATCCGGGTTTGAAATCCCGCTTCAATATGTATTTTAATTTCCCCGATTATACTCCCGATGAGCTTATGAGTATTGCAGATTATTATATGAGCAAAAGCGGAAACCAAATTACTCCCGATGCAAAAGCCTTTCTGCTTAAAGAAGTCATTGATGCTTACCGCGACCGTGACAGGACTTTCGGCAATGCGCGTTATGTGAACGGCATCATTGAAGAAGCAAAAATGAAAATGGGTTTGCGTATCGTAAAAGAAGGTGATGTAAGCAATCTAAAATCCGAAGAGTTTACTACCATTACACTACAAGACATCCAAAGTGTGTTCAATCAACGCAAATCAAAACCTGTTGATATTCCGATTGACGAAGAGCTTTTGCGTGATGCTCTCGCAAAGCTTAATAATTTAATAGGACTTGAAAACATAAAACAGGAGGTGAATGAAATAGTCAAGCTTGTGCGTTATTACCGTGAAGCGGGGCGCGATGTAAAAAATCTCATTTCTCTGCATTCTGTCTTTATGGGAAATCCCGGAACGGGAAAAACAACAGTCGCCAGAATCCTTGCAGACCTTTATAAAGCTCTCGGCATACTTGAAAAAGGTCATCTTGTTGAGGTTGACCGTTCGGGACTTGTTGCAGGTTACGTCGGACAAACCGCAATAAAAACAACAGAAGTTATAAACCGCGCAATGGGAGGAGTTTTATTTATTGATGAAGCTTATGCTCTTTCAAGCGGAAGAGGAAATGACTTTGGTGAAGAAGCAATAGAGACAATTCTTAAACAAATGGAAGACCGCCGCGGAGATTTTATTGTCATAGTCGCTGGTTATACAAATGAAATGGCTTATTTCATCGAATCAAATCCCGGTTTGAAATCCCGGTTTGACAAAGTATTTTTATTTAGAGATTACAATGCTGAGGAACTGTTTATAATTGCAGAAAATATCTTCAAGCAGGAAGGACACTATATGGATGAACAGGCAGCAGCGCATTTAAAAGAATATCTTAAATCTCTCGATGCAGTCCGTGATGAGCATTTCGGTAACGGACGCGAAGTCCGCAAAATCGTAGAAGAGGCTATCAAGAACCACCACATAAGAATAGTAGATATACCTAAAGAACAGCGCACTGAGGAGACATACAAAAAAATTACGCTCAGCGATGTAGATGAATTTGTTCCCATCGTCGTTCAAGGAAAACCAAAAATGGGCTTCAGTGTATAAAATCAACAATTGTAGAGACGCAACATCTTGCGTCTCTAAATGTAATTCTCCTTTCAGAGAAGGTTAGGAAGAGAACCCCGAAGTCATTCACGCGAAGGCGGGGGGAACCCTTTGGGTCATCCCATTCTTTTCAAATCAAAAAACTAAAACAATAAAGCCGTCTTAGAAAATTCCTAAAACGGCTTTATCGCTTTAACACAGATGTATGAAGAAATAGAAGGTACAGTAAACTTATTTTACTAACATCATTCGTTTTGTTTCTTTAAAACTTCCCGCGCTTAATGTATAAAAATAAATCCCTGAAGATAAACCTATTGCATTCCAATTAATCGAGTAACTCCCCGGTTGTAAAAATTCATTTAACAAACTTGCTGTTTCTTTTCCGCTTACATCAAAAATCTTTAAACTTGCAAATCCGAAATCGGCAATCCGAAATTCAAAATTCGTTGATGGATTAAAAGGGTTAGGATAATTCTGCTTCAACTCAAACTCATCGGGAATTTCTGTAGATGTATTTGTTATTTCCGTCGGAAAAATTTGCCCGCCGCCATCTGTGGTTTTTAAAATCACTCCGCCTTCACCGCATGCCCAGCCTTCCCAGTCAGCCAGATAGAAAAAACATTTATGAAGATTCTGCGTTGTGCCCGAAACCTGAAATCCCCATGTGTTCCCCTGGTTTGTTGATTTCATAATTACACCGTCATCACACACCGCATAAACTTTATCATTATTATTCTGCGAATATTGATAAGACCTTATTGTCCTATTTGTTGGCGCTGGAATTGTAAACCAATTACTTCCGAAGTCTGAGCTTTTCCGGATTAATCCGTTTTCACCCATTAGAAGCAATGGCGCATGAAACATTGGTAATGCATAAAAATTACTTGTTACACCCGGATTAATTTGTGTCCAGACATCCCCGATTGCATTTGATCTGACCACTACACCGCCGTCACCTGCGGCAACAACAAGAAACGCATCGCTAATTACATTGAGCTTCGCCGTAACTCCGCTGTTTTTTTGCACCCATGTAGCACCATTGTTGGTAGATTTTAAAATTACACCGTTGTCACCGCAAATCATTGTCCCGTTATCGGCAATGTATCTCAATGTTGAGGTAACAGGACAAGGCACAACATTCCATGTTTGTCCGTCATTGGTTGTTCTTAAAATTAATCCGTTCTCGCCAACCGCAATTAAGGGAGCACCTTGCACTTCAAGCCATGCAATGCTGTACAATTTATTTGTTGTTCCCGAATTCTGCTGAGTCCATGTCGCTCCGGCATTAGATGTAAATACTATTATTCCGTTATCTCCGCAAGCCCAGACCCTGTTGCGGACATCCGAATGGTCTGCTACTATACTGTAGAAATCATTTGAAGTGCCGGAATTTTGTAATTGCCAGCCGGCACTTAAAGTGCCGGTGGCAAGGAAGGTTAACAATAATATGATTTTTACAACTTTACTCATAGAAGTTACTTTTAAGATTGCATCTTAATTTACTTCACAAGAAGCATTCTCTTTGTGTCTTTTAGGTTTCCTGCTCTCAAAGTATAAAAGTAAACTCCGCTTGTAAGATTGCTTGCATTGAAGTTAAACTCATACTCGCCTGCATTTAATTCTTCGCTGACAAGTGTTGCAACTTCATTGCCAACCAAATCATAAACTGCAAGAGTTACAAGCTCTCTCGAAGGAATGCTGAAATTTATTTTTGTTGTAGGATTAAACGGATTTGGAAAGTTTTGTTTTAATTTGAATACATCAGCAATTGAGGAAATCGGTTCAACACCGGTTGTAACCGTTAGTGAACCGTCCATGCCCGGATGAAGAGTGCAAACATAAGTATAATTTCCAACCACAGTTACTACATATGTAAATGTTCCCGATGATTGTATCGGTGAAGCAAATGATGATGCTCCACCGGGAACTGATGTACTTGTTACGTCATGTGTTCCTGAAACCCACGTCCATCTGATTGTATCCCCTACATTTGCTGCAACGTTTGCAGGACTGAAAGTGGTGGTAAAACCGGGACCAACCTGAACAGTTCTTATTGTTGCATCAGCAGATGAAACTAACATCAACGAAACACAAAAAATAAATAAAGTAATTATTGTTTTCATAGTTTTATTTAGTTTATATTATGTCTTAAAAATTGTCGTATGTTTAACTACAGCAAAATAGAAAATACTTTTCTATTAATCAAGAGCTAATTTTTTATAAATTCATTTATTAATAAAATAGCTTCCTCAAGTTTTTGTGTAGTTCCTTGAAATGGATGAACTGCTCCAAAGGTGTGTCCGGTATTTTCCAGCAATTTTAGTTCGGAATTACCGTTTTGGCAAAGTGTATGAAGGGTTTCTGCGCTTGAATAATCTACCGAAATATCTTCTGTGCCGTGAATTATTAACCACGAGATATTAATTTTTCCGGCAGCTTTTTCAATATCTAATGCTTCGGCATTTCTTTCAAAATCTTCAAGAATTGATACATTCATTCTCATCATTTGTCCGGTTCTCGAATTTTGCACTTCCCAGTAACCCTTTTTCTTCCAATCTTCTTTCAAACGGTCTGAATATCTATCAAACGTTGAAACAGACGCAAGCGTAATCAGTTTTTTTACTCTCTTGTCTTTTGCAGCTTGTAATATAACAATGCCGCCGCCTCGTGAATGTCCGATTAAAATAATTTTATTTAAATCATATAAAAACTTTTCACGGTGATTTTCAAGATAATCAATAACACTTTCCAAATCTTCAAGCTCACGCGTAAAAGTATTTTCTGCAAATCTGTCTAGGCGCGTAAACTCTGTCAGCTCATTACCTTCTTCTCCAACCCCATTGTATGAAAAATTAAAGCTCACAACAAAATTTCCTTCAGCTGCGATTTTATCAAGCATATAAGGAAAGCAGCCCCAATCTTTAAATCCCTTGAACCCGTGACAAAAAATTACAAGAGGCATCAAATCATCAAGCCGTGTTTTCATAAAACGAAAATCGGTTATAAGATTATCACCGTATCTGTTGGGGATTTTTAATGATAACAGCTCAATCTGCACCATAAATCTATAAAATTAAATTAAAATTATTAAATTAAAATTATTGAGGTGAGAAAAACAAATTTATTAAAAAATTGGCTCTTCACATTTCACAGCTTCACAATTTGAGACATCACCGGTTCTTATATTCTATATAAGTATTTTGGTGCGTCGGGTCATATTGTATTAGTTTATCATAAACCGATTTGCTTCCGTAATCGAGAAATGTCTCTGCAATTTCTACACTCTTTTCATCAAAAAATATATCCGCATTAAATGCCTTAATTTCCTTTTTCTTTATGACAGAAATTTTCTCAACCGCTCTCAAAATATATTGATATGCATTGGTTTTGTTGAGTGCAAGCGAATCAAGCCCCATCCAATGATATTCGAAATAACTTTTTCTGAAATCTTCAAATCTCGGATTGGTTAGTTCCTGAACAAGCTGTAATCTTGATGGTTTGGAACCGCCGCCTGTTTCAGTCCATCCGGTTTTGTCGGTCATTAGTTTATTACAAATATCCTGAGCTTTTTGAAAATACTTTGTGCCTCCTTTGGGGTAATAAGAATCTTCGTCAAATCCGATGATAAGATATGCATAGTAATTCAGCAGACTTAAAAGAGGGTCAAATATAACGTCATTTTTCATGAACTGCATAGAGCGTGAATAATTAAAATTAACACGTTCATCAAGTATTCTTAATGTTGTTGTGTATTTTATCGGGTCTGATTTATTTTTTCTGTAAATTTCCCTCTGTGCAACCACAAATAACTGCGTATTATATTGGTCAAATCCGTTTGTACCTGTAAAGTTAAATTCAAACGTGCATTTGACAGGAGGTATCGGTTCATCATGCCATTTGTTACGGTTAAGATAATCTTCAACCTGAGTTTTAAATTGTTTCAGACGCTCGCGGGCTTCAATAGGAAGAGTCTGGTCATTAACATTAACAATTGCAAGCAAATCCTGTGAATATGTATTTTGTAATGCTCCGAACACCAAAAATACAAAAACCGTAAGTGATAATTTTTTTATATTATGATTGAAAAATAATTTCATTCGATTTCTTTAAATTAAAATTGTCTTTATAGATAATATTTTCAATTCATTTATTATTTGAACTGTTTAAACTAAACCGTTTTTTAAGCAGAATTAATGCTTATTTTAAGCTAATTTTATACTATAACTATTATTTATAGTGTTTTGGCGTGTAAAAGTTTCTTCTTAATATTCGATTTGCTAAAAGCAATTAAAAAATTTCAGAATTAAATACATATTTAAATTGAATTACATTGTAATCGGCGAACCTTGTGTTGATTTTGTCATCAAGAAAAACGGTGATACATTTAAAAGCTTTGGAGGAATTATATATTCCCTCATAGCAATGTCTGTTCTTGCAGATAAAAATGATGTTATATATCCTGTTATGAACGCGGGTGAAGATGAATATGACAATATTATCTCTTTGTTAGGTGATTATCCGAATATTAATACTACCGGCATTAATAAAACTAAATTCCCGACAAGACAGGTCAATCTGGATTATACTGATACAACAAAATCTGAACGGCAGGAATCTTCAACATCGCCAATGCTAAGTATCGAATTTGAAAAAATAAAACCATTTCTTGAGCTTGCTGATGCGGTTTTAATTAATATGATTTCAGGTGCCGACATAACGTTAGATACAATGAAGCAGATTAAAAATAACTTTACAAAAAAAATTCATCTTGATGTTCATAATCTTGTTATGCAGACTCATAAAGACGGTTCCAGAACTTATATCCATAACGATGACTGGCTTGAATGGTGCACAAGCGTTACAACTTTACAGATGAATGAACACGAAATCAAAGTTCTCACAAAAGAGAAAAGGAAAGAATATCATATTGCGGAAGAAGTACTGATTAACTCAAGGAAGGATGTCAAAGGGTTAATCGTAACACGCGGAGCAGATGGTTTATCCGGCTACACTATGAAAGAAAAAGTTTTTAATAATGAAAAATTCATTGACCTCGACAAACAGGATATATGCGCAATCGACAACCCTCATTATCTTGATGCGACAGGTTGTGGTGATGTTTTTGCTTCTGCGTTCACACTGGATTATTCAAAAAACAATGACTTCACAAAAAGCATGCACTATGCAAACAGGATAGCATCATATAAGACATCTTTACAGGGAATAGGAGACTTAAAAAAATTAAAATGAGAATATTTGTTACAGGTGCAAACGGATTATTAGGACAAACAATCATATCAATTTTCACGCGTGAATCAGACCATCAGTTAATAACAAGCGGAATCGAACCGGCTCCGCTTATTGATCTTGGACATCAATATGAAAAGCTCGACATTACGAACAAAGAAGACGTAAAAAAACTAATCGGGTTTTATGAACCAAAAGTAATTATTAACTGCGCAGCATATACCGACGTTGATAAGTGTGAAACAGAGCGCGAGCTTTGCTGGAAAGTAAACGTTGATGCTGTGAAAAACTTAATCATTGCGGCGCGAAGCAATAACTCAAAGGTTGTTCATTACTCAACCGACTATGTCTTTGACGGAAAAAACGGACCCTATACGGAAAAAGATAAACCCAATCCGATTTCGTTTTATGGTCGTTCAAAACTTGCAAGCGAAAATGCTCTCATAACAAGCGGAATAAATTATCTGATTTTACGAACTATGGTTTTGTTTGGAATCGGTAATAACATAAAACCGAATTTTGCCCTCTGGATGATTGATAAATTAAAACACGAACAGCCCGTTAACATCGTGACAGATCAGATTGGAAACGTTACAATTTCCGATGACCTTGCTTATGGAACCCTTAAAGCTATAGAAAAAGGATGCACGGGGATTTACAACATTGCAGGTCGCGACATACTTTCTCGATACAACTTTGCTATGAAAGTCTGTGAAGTATTCAAGTTCAAAAAAGCTTTGGTTTCAAAAATTCTAACTTCAGAGTTGAATCAACCTGCTCCGAGACCATTGAACTCAGGGCTTGTAACACTCAAAGCTCAAACCGAGCTTGGCTTCAAGCCGATGGACTCGCTTGAAGCATTAAGGTTATTAAAAGTTCAATTAGGATATTAAATTTCTTTTCTCATTCTAAAAAATTGAAGTCATTCCCGCGCAGGCGGGAATCCCAGTATTAAGGGGAAGAACATAAAAATTCCCCTCTCGAGAGGGGTGCCGCGAAGCGGCGGGGTGTGTTAAGTAAATACTCTTATCACCCTAAAATAAAAATTGAAGTCATTCCCGCGAAGGCGGGAATCCCAGTATTAAGGGGAAGAACATAAAAATTCCCCTCTCAAGAGGGGTGCCGCGAAGCGGCGGGGTGTGTTAAACCCACCACTGTCACCCTGGGGTACCCTTTGGGTCACTTGTTTCAGGGTCAACGTTATGTTGTTTTAATTATTTTATTATGTGTCATTCTGAGCAAAGCGAAGAATCTCTTTTTTAATATTTTGAATAAAGAATACTAATATATGCTCGACATAAAACTAATAAGAGATAATCCCGATACTGTAAAACAAAAACTGAAAACAAGAAACGAGGACGCATCACAAATTGATGCAATTCTTGCAATCGATACAGAACGTTTAAAGCTGATGCAGAAAGCAGACGAGCTGAAAGCGCTTCGCAATAAAGTTTCCGATGAAATCGCCGTAATGAAAAAAAATAAACAGGACGGCTCTGCAAAAATCGAAGAGATGAAAAAAGTCGGCGAAGAAATTAAACAGCTCGATGAAACTCTGAAAAATTTTGACGGCGACATTGATGTAATTTTAAGAAACCTCCCTGCTCTTCCGGCAGATAATGTTCCCATTGGCAAGTCTGCCGACGATAACGTCGAAACAAAAGTCTGGGGAGAAAAGAAAACATTCGACTTTAAGCCCAAAGACCACCTCGAGCTTGGAAAGTCTCTCGACATTCTCGACTTCGAACGCGGCACAAAAATTTCAGGTAGCGGCTTTCCTCTGTATAAAGGCAAAGGCGCAACTCTCGAACGCGCTCTCTGGAATTTCATGCTCGATACTCACATCACAAAAAACGGCTACAGCGAAGTTCTCACTCCCGTTCTCGTGAACCGTGCTTCTATGGAAGCCGCCGAGAAAGTGCCGAAATTTGAAGAAGATATGTATCACATGGAAAAAGATGACCTGTTTGCAATTCCGACTGCTGAAGTTCCGATTATAAATATTCACCGCGATGAAATCTTAAAAGACGAAGAACTTCCTATAAAATACTGCGGATTTACAAACTGCTTCCGCCGCGAAGCAGGAAGTTACGGCAAAGACACAAAAGGATTTCTGCGCGTTCATCAGTTCAACAAAGTCGAGCTTATAAATTTCTGCAAGCCCGAAGATTCTTATGAAGAGCTTCAGAAAATGCTCTGTCATGCAACCGGAATTCTCGAAGCATTGAACGTTCATTACCGTATCCTCGAGCTTTGCACCGCCGACCTCGGCTTTGCCGCAAGTAAGTGTTATGACCTTGAAGTCTGGTCTTATGCAGAAAACAAATGGCTTGAAGCATCTTCAGTCAGCAACTGCACCGATTTTCAATCGCGTCGCGGAAAAATCCGTTTCAAAAGAAATTCACCTGATGCAAAATCAAAAACAGAGTTTGTCCATATATTGAACGGTTCAGGACTTGCAACGTCACGCTTGATGGTCGCGCTTCTCGAGGCAAACCAGACCAAAGAGGGCAAAATAATTATCCCTGAAGTTTTAAGAGATTATACCAAGTTCGATATAATAGAATAAATTTTTAATTCTTAATTCAACACAAACGACTTGAATTGGAATTACATCACAAATTATCCCACAAATTATCCTAAGACTTGTTTATTTTTTCTTCTATTACTATTAACGCTTTTTAAGCTACCTGCTATTGGATTCGATGACATTCAGCCGTGGGATGAAGGCATGTATGCAGCCCGCGTTAATTCAATTTATCTCAACGGTGATTTTTGGGATCAGGCACAGCACTCCGTCGCAGGCATGGACTCGGGCTCACAGCCTCCTCTCGTTGTCTGGCTTGGATATTTCGCAACTAAGGCATTCGGCTTGCACGACTGGATTTTAAAATTAATTCCATTCATCTTCGGACTTCTTTCCGTCATCGTCATAACAATGCTCGGCAAAGAGCTTTTCGATTTCAAAACAGGGTTTCTCTCGGCGGTAATTTTTTCTTCATCTGTCTTATTCAGCATCTACATAAAAAGATTTCAACTCGATATCCCCGTTCTGTTTTTCATTCTGCTGCCATTTTATTTCATCGTGAAATTTTTAAAAACTTCGGAATACGAACACACTTTCTTTGCTGGAATCTGCTTCGGTTTATCATTAATGACAAAGCTACTTGTCGGCTTTATCGTCCCTTTAATCTTAATTTGCTTTCTCGTCACTTTATTCTTTCACAAAAACAATTTAAACAGGAAAAAAATTTTTACCGGAATTCTTATTCTTTCTTTCACCGGCTTACTAATCGCGCTCCCATGGCATTATCACGTGCTCGAAAAATACGGCGGCAGTTTCATCCAATATATTTTTGGTTTTCATATCTATCAACGTGCAGTTGAAGGAGTCGATGATAACACAAAACCCAGCGGAATCTTTTTCTATATCAACTATCTCTTAACCCTTTTCCCGTTTGCAATTCTTGTTTTCTATTCAATTTATTATGATTACAAAAACAAAATACAGAATAACTGGAAGCAATTATTTATCCACTTATGGTTTCTAATCCCGTTAATCTTAATTTCTTTTTTTAAAACCAAACTCGAACCATACGCATTCTTATTTCTCCCCGCTTTCACAATCATAACCGCAAGCTTCATTCTCAACAATCACTGGTCAGAAAAAGACAGGCGAAACATTTTTATTTTATTGCTCTTCAACATTTTTTGGTTTTTCCTCGGTGATTACAAACGATCTTTCTTATCTTTAATCACTATCAATCTTTTAATCAGCATTCCAATAATTCTCATTATAGCTCTATGCATATATTTACTGACAAAAAAAGACAAAATAAATTTTGATAAACTAATCTCACCTTACACTCTCACAGCCTTCACTCTTTTATTTTTCATCTTCAACAACATCTTTCTCTTCTTCAATCCGCCTGCGTTCGAAAATAGCTTCAAGCTTTCAAACATAAAAAACTATCTCGACGAAAAGAATGTAAGCGAATTCATTTATGTTTCGCCCAACTATAAGTACAATCCACAGTTAAGTTATTATTTTAATGGAGTTGACATGAATTGGAATAGGGGATATAAATGGAATCTCGTAGAGCTGAATGAAAACCCTTTGCTCGCAAAAGCAAAATTGGACAGCTTAAAAAATAATTATGATTATATAATAATAGAGAAGGACAACATAAACCGCGGCACATACTTTGAATCAACTTCGTTCATCCCTGACGGCTACCGCCTCCTCATGAAATACCACGGCTACGAACTATGGGGCAGCAACATCGAAAGCGATAGCCGGACTCATTTCATAAAATGAACTTTCAAAACGCAAACCTGTCCTTTGAATCTATTGGCGATTGTATCACCCTCGCGCTTGCCCCAAACGTAAGGTAGCTCCAAATCCACGTTACTAAAATCGATACTTTGTTTTTAAATCCCACCTGATACCACAAGTGAACAAACAGCCACAAAAGCCATCCCATAAATCCTTTAAACTTTAATCCCTTTGATTCTGCAATTCCGTCTTTTCTTCCTATTGTCGCCATCGTTCCTTTATCAACATAATGAAACGGTTTATTTCTTTTTTCACCCTTAACTTCATTCAGGATTAACCTTGCAACATATCTTCCCTGTTGCATCGCAACGGGTGAAAGTCCCGGCAACGGCTTTCCGTCCTGTTCGAAATGCGCAATGTCTCCGATTACAAAAATTTCGGGATGGTCATCAACCGAGCAATACTGGTTTACGATAATTCTTTTCTGTTTGTCGTGAGGCAGCTTCAACTCCTGTATAAGAGGCACCGGCTCTACTCCCGCTGCCCAGATAATCAGATGTGAATGCAAAACATCACCTTGTATAAAAACCTTATGCTGCTCGATGTTCTCTACCCTCGTATTCACCATAACTTTTACACCCCGCTCTTCAAGAGATTTCTTTGTATATTCTGAAAGCTTCTCATCAAAAGTCGGCAACAGTCTTGGTCCCGCTTCAATCAAAGTAATCTTTGCTTTGCTTGTATCAATTTTTCTGAAATCTTTTTTTATGATTGTATGCGAAAGCTCTGCTATCGAACCTGCCATCTCAACACCCGTCGGTCCGCCTCCGATAATAATATAATTCAGAAGCTCGCTTGCTTTTTCCGGATGGTTTTCTGCTTCTTCAAATGAAAACAAAATTTGTTTTCTTATTCTAAGCGCATCAACAAGATTTTTCAATCCAAGCGTATGTTTCTCCCATTCATCATGACCAAAATAACTTGTCCGCATTCCTGCCGCAAGAATCAGGTAATCATAATGAATCGAAGCATTGTTAAAAAAAACTTCATGCTTGTCAATGTCTATTCTCGTAACGTTTTCCATAATTACCGTTACGTTATTCAGCCCCTTTGTCAGATTTCTTGCAGGTATTGCAATGTCGGCAGGACTCAACACTGCGGTTGCTATCTGATAAAGCAGCGGAGCAAATAAATGATGGTTAGTTCTGTCGATTAAAGTAATCTTGAGAGATTTATCTTTCGATAATTTCTTTACTGCCTGTAGTCCGCCAAATCCCGCACCAATAATCACAACTTCTTTTTGCTTAGGCATAAACCGGTATATTAATCAGTTATACTATAAAAATCGTAAATTTTTATTTAAGCTTATATTCATTAATAATTATGTATCCTTTATTTTTTATGGATTTAATCTTTACACAATGCTAATTATATTAAATTATATGGACATAATTTTCTTAATAATTGGCTTGCTCATAGGGGCAATTGCTGCGTTTTTCATAGCAAAATACAAGTTTTCATCTGATAAAGGCATTTCTCCCGATGAATTAAACCGTCTTAATTCAGAAATAACGCTGATAAAAACAAATCTCGGAAAAGCCGAAGAAAGAAACATATTCTTACAAAAAGATACCGAAGAAAAAAAATCACAGCTTGCTTCTCAGAACGAAAAACTGATAGACCTGAATTCCGCTCTTTCAAAAAAGAATGCCGACTTTGAAAATCTTCAGACAAAGCTCGCTGAACAAAAATCCGAACTTGAAAATCTCCAGCAAAAATTCATAAAAGAATTTGAAAACCTTGCAAACAAAATTCTTGACGACAAAAGTGATAAGTTCACAAGGCTCAATAAAGACAATCTCGATAACCTGATAAAGCCGCTTCGCGAAAAGCTGACAGATTTTGAGAATACCGTTCATCGTGTCCACACGGATGAAACAAAGATGCGAAGCCAGTTAATTGAACAGCTGAATCTTCTCAAAGACCTGAACAAACAGGTAACAGAAGAAACAAACAACCTCACAAAAGCTCTCAAGGGAGATTCAAAAACTCAGGGAAGCTGGGGCGAGTTTATTCTCGAAAGCGTTCTCGAAAAATCCGGCTTACGAAAAGGAAGCGAATATGATGTTCAGTCATCTTCAGTTAATGACGACGGCAAGCGTCTGCGTCCCGATGTAATTATTTATCTTCCCGATAATAAAAATTTAATAATAGACTCCAAAGTCTCCTTAACTGCATATGAACAGTTTGTTTCTTGTGTTGCAGAAAGCGAAAAAGAGATATGCCTGAAAGAGCATCTTAAATCTGTCAGAAATCATATCAAAGGTTTAAGCGGAAAAAAATATCAGGATATTCCCGGCTCGAAAAGTCCGGATTTTGTTTTGATGTTTATGGCTGTCGAGCCCGCATTTGCGCTTGCAGTTCAGAATGATGCTGATATTTTTACCGATGCATTTAACAATAATATCGTAATCGTAAGCCCGACGACTCTTCTTGCAACTTTGCGGACTGTCGCAAGCATCTGGACTCAGGAAAAACAAAACAAAAATGCTCTTGAAATCGCCAGACGCGGCGGACAGCTTTACGACAAATTTTGCCTGTTCATTGATGACCTTAAAGAAGTTCAGAAACAAATTTCTAAATCAGGTGACTCTATAGAAAAAGCTATCAGCAAGCTTTCATCGGGAAGAGGAAGTCTCACAAGCCAGGTTCAGGACTTGAAGCGTCTGGGGGCAAAAGCAACCAAAAACATTGATGAAAATTTTTTAGAGCTTTCACAGGAAAACAATAACGAAAACAATAATGACAATGAAGGACCTACTTCATCTATACACGAAATACAATCACTGGGCGAATAAGCAGCTTTGTCTGAAAATTTCCGAAATAGGAAACGAGCTTCTCGATAAACCCGTCAAAAACAGCTTTCCGTCTTTAAGAAAAACGGTCTATCATATCTGGGATGCCGAAGCAATCTGGCTTGAACGTCTGCTTGGAATGTCGGCAACCGACTGGCCCAGCAATCATTTCAAGGGAGATTTCATTGAAGCGCAGGATTTAATGCTGAAAATGTCCGAACGCTTTGTTGATTATATTGCAACCAACGATGAAGAATTTTTAATGTCTGAGTTTTCTTACAAAGGATTGGGAGGACAGGATTATAAAAACAAACGCTATCTTTCCATTATGCATTGCATGAACCATTCAACGTTTCATAGGGGACAGCTTATAACAATATTAAGAGAGTTCGACGTTCCTGATTTACCGGGAACGGATTTGATTATATACATAAGAGAAAATAATCTTTAATGCCGGAATCATCAGAAAAAATATTTACCGGAATTCCCGCATCACCGGGCATATCAATAAGCATTGCTTATACATATTCACGCGGAAAAATTTTAGTTAATCCATCAGAACAGAGTGAAAAAGACATTGAGAATGAGCTTCTTGATTTTGAAAAAGCCATTGAGCTTTCGTTAAAAGAATTAAAAAAAATATATAAAATTTCTCAGGAGCGTATCGGAGAGGAAAAATCCAGAATATTCGATGCTCAGATTGAAATCCTTAACGATACGCATTTTCTTGAAAGCGTTAAAAAACGAATTATCACGGAACGAAGAACCGCAAGCTATATCTTCAACGACGAAATAAAAAAACTCGAAAATATTTTGCTCGCAACCGGTGATGACTATCTTACCGAACGTCTCACCGATATACGCGATGTTAACAACCGCGTTCTCCGGAATATGAAACGCGAGAAGCTTGTTTCCAAGGTGGAGGAAAACTCAATCATCGTTGCGCATGAGCTTACACCTGCAGATACAATTTTATTCAGCCGTCGTAAAGTTCAGGGTTATGTAACAGATGTCGGGGGAGTTACTTCACACGCCGCAATCATTGCGCGGGCGCTTCGCGTTCCGGCAATACTCGGAACAAAATATGTTTCGGATTACATAAAAAACGGTGAGTTTATTATTGCTGATGGCTTTGAAGGGATTGTAATTTCAAATCCTTCACATAAAACAATCGAAAAGTATCAGGAGAAGCTTAAAGAAGTTAAAGCATACGAGAAAAAACTTTTTGAAATAATAGACCTCCCCAATGAAACACTCGACGGCAAAAAAATAAATCTTTCCGCAAACATCGAGTTCGACGAAGAAATTGATTTTGTAACTAAATATGGTCATTGCGACATCGGGCTTTACCGCACCGAACATTTATTTCTCGAAGCAGGGGACTTTCCTTCGGAAGAATATCAGGTAGAAGAATACTGTCATATTGCCGATGTTACCTATCCGAACTCTGTAACAATCAGAACTTATGACATCGGCGGAGATAAGCTCCTGCCGTCATCACAAAAAGAAGATAACCCAAACCTCGGGTGGCGCGGGATAAGAATCTGTCTTGACCGTGTTGAAATTTTCAAAGAGCAGCTCTGTGCAATCCTGAAATCTTCCGCAAAGAAAAACATAAAGGTTCTTTTTCCTATGATTTCTTCCGTTGAAGAAATCAGAAAAGCAAAAAAAGTTCTGGATGAAGCAAAGGCAGAGCTTAAAAAAGAAAATGTTAACTTCGATAAAAACATAAAAGTCGGTGTTATGATTGAAGTGCCTTCGGCTTATTTCCTTGCTGATGCTTTTGCAAAAGAAGTTGATTTCTTCAGCATAGGAACAAACGATTTAATTCAGTATATACTTGCTGTTGACCGCGGTAACGAGCGCATTTCTCAGCTTTATCAGGAATTTCATCCCGCTGTAATCCGCGCTCTCGATAAAATAATCCGTATTGCTCATAAAAATAAAATTCCTGTTTCTGTGTGCGGGGAAATGGCGTCTTACAAGCTTGCAAGCATTGTCCTCATCGGCATGGGTGCAGATGAGCTTAGCGTCACTCCTTCGGAGTTCACTGAAATAAAAAATATCATACGTTCGATTAAATATAAAGACGCAAAAAAACTTGTCGAGGAAATTCTTGAACTTGATACTGAGGAAGAAATACGGCAAAAAGTAAATAAATATTACAATAAAACTTTTAAAAAATAATACATTTTGTCAGAAGGTGAAAAATTAACTTCAGCAATAGAGATTTTTATTAAAAAATTTCAAAATGTACCCTTACATTATTTATTTGAGAGTGATTTAAAATGTGGATTATATAATGAGATTAAAAAATTATTTTCAGGAAACAAACAATTAAATACAACTTTTGAACTAAGTAAATATTACGTTGAACCCGTAAAAATACCAGAAGTTACTACTGAATACAAATATTTTAAGCATTATAAATCAAAAGGTTTTTCTATTCAAGTATCACACTGTAGATTTGATATAGCAATTTTAGGTCCAGAAATAGAATTCAATTCTATCAAGACATATAGTCCAGATTACGACTACACAGGTGATGCAATGTGGTTACAGCCGGTTCGTTATGGAATAGAGTTAAAATTATTTTACACACCAAATCATGTAAATTTAATAACAATTAACAATGAAATTGAAAAGTTAGATTCTTATGAATATTTTGAAGGTTTTTTGTTTAATGGAATATCTTTAAATTTTTGCTATACCGATTTTGATAATAATATAATGAATAAACTACAAATAGGTGGATTCACTCAAACGCAAAACGTTGAGTTATTTTCTAAAAGAATCGATTGTTTAGTTATTTTCAAAAATAAAATTTTTATAAAAAATACAAAATAATTTAAATGCTATTAAGCGACCAAATAAGAGAGTGTGATAAATCAAATATGTTTGACATTCTGGAAAACTTCGGAAAACAATGCGAAGAAGCCGTGCAAATCGCTGACAAATATGATTTATCAAAATATGATTTTACTGGAATCGATAACATAATCCTAAACGGACTCGGCGGCTCTGCAATCGGCGGAGACTTCGTGAGAAGCTTCCTTCAATACGAGCTTCCCGTTCCGATGTTTATCAATCGCAACTACCACCTGCCTGCATTCGCAAGCGATAAAACGCTTTCGATTATCTCAAGCTACTCAGGCAACACCGAAGAAACAAACTCTGCGTTCGAGGAATCACTCAACAAAAATTGCAAAATCATCTGCATCACAAGCGGCGGAAAAGTCGAGCAGGTCGCAAAAGACAACGGCCTCCCTTGCATAAAAATCCCCGGCGGACTTCAGCCCCGCTGCGCATTGGGATATTCTTTCTTTGTCGTGTTAAAAATTATGTTGAAGCTTAAGCTCGTCGAAGATAAATCAAAAGAAATTGCGGATACAGTCAATCATATTAAAAATTTATCAAAAGAGCTTTCTGATTTTAATAACAAAGATAACCGCCCGGTTCATATTGCGAGAGAATTAAAAGACAAGCTTCCTATAATTTATTCAAGCGTTGATGTTCTTGATATTGTCAATCTTCGCTGGCGCGGACAGATTGCTGAAAACGCAAAGCAGTTAGTCTTTGGAAATTTTTATCCTGAAATGAATCATAACGAACTTGTCGGCTGGCACTGCAATAAAAAACTTATGAAACAAATGTATGTGCTGATGCTTGAGGACAAAGAAGACAACAAGCGCATTCAGACAAGAATGGAAATCACGGGATCGGTTTATAAAGAATTTGCGGACGACCATATGCACATTAGCAGTGATGCTCCTTCGCGTCTCGAAAGAATTTTCGAGCTTGCATATCTCGGCGACTGGGTAAGCTACTATCTCGCAATCTTAAATAAAGTTGACCCAACCCCCGTCAAAGTAATCGAACACTTAAAACAAAAACTCTCAAAAATATAATTTTTAAAACTACCGTAGAGACGCAACATCTTGCGTCTCTATTGAAATATAATTCCCCTCTCGAGAGGGGTGTCGCAAAGCGACGGGGTGTGTTCATCTTTTTTTACTTTTGCTCCCGCAGGAGTCTCCTGCAAGGGACTCCTGCGTAATTCACAATAACCTTCAAAAAATTTGTGTAAATTTGTGCAAATTCGGGGATAGTTTTTTTAATCTTAAATTATCATTCTGTCATAAATTCTTCATTTCATTTTTGCTTATTTTTTAGGATTTTATATGATAATTCGATTTCTATACTATGCCAGAATGGTTAATTGATTTACTAATTACACTCGTTAAAATTGCGGTTGTGCATGGAGTCATTCTTACAGGAGTTGCTTATTCTGTTTATGCTGAGCGAAGAGTTTCGGCTTTCGTTCAGAACAGGTACGGTCCCAATCGTGTCGGTCCTGAAGGTCTCCTACAGCCCCTCGTTGACGTAATAAAGCTTTTGATGAAGGAAGACATTGTTCCTGAAAAAGCTAACAAGTTTATTCACGCGCTCGCTCCCGGAATTTCCATCGTAGTCGCGCTCTCCACTTTTGCGGTAATTCCTTTCGGCGATACAATTACTCTCTTCGGAAGAACAATCCAATTGCAGATTGCAAACGTTAACATCGGGATTTTATACATTCTCGCATTGCTATCGCTTGGTGTATATGGAGTAACACTCAGCGGATGGTCATCAAACAACAAATATTCGCTTCTTGGCGGTCTCCGCTCTTCTGCGCAGATGATTAGTTATGAGCTTTCAATGGGTATTGCAGTGCTTGGAATCATCATTATTAACGGAACTTTAGAGCTTAACCAGATAGTTCAAAACCAATACGGCTGGCAATGGAACATCATTTTACAGCCGGTCGGATTCATAATATTCCTTGTGGCGTCATTCGCTGAAACAAACAGAGCGCCTTTTGACCTCCCTGAAGCAGAGCAGGAGCTCGTCGGAGGTTATCACACGGAATACTCAAGCATGAAATTCGCAATGTTCTTTCTCGCTGAATACGCTGCAATGATTGTTGCATCTGCCGTTATAACAACTTTATATCTCGGAGGATGGCAGTTCCCGTACCTGCAGACATTCGGATTGCCTGATTTGCTTGTAAGCATAATTCAGGTGCTGGCATTCTGCATAAAAGTTGTTGCTCTGGTGTTTTTCTTTATTTGGGTTAGATGGACATTGCCTCGATTCCGTTATGATCAGCTGATGGATTTAGGATGGAAGGTGATGCTCCCTATAGCTCTTTTAAATTTATTCGTAACAGCATTAGTAGTTCTTTTATTAAAATAATTTTTCAAAATTCCCCTCTCGAGAGGGGTGGCTCCGACAAAGTCGGAGACGGGGTGTGTTAAAAGAGATTGTCATTCCCTACATGCCACCGGTGGTGCTGGCAGGGAACTCTGCAGGTCATCCCCCGGAAAACACGTGTCATTCTGAGGAGCGAAGCGACGAAGAATCTCTCTTTTTTTGTTTTTTAAAAAGTTTTAAACCAAGTTTTATGATTAAGAAATTTTTATTGTCAATCGTTATAGTTTTTGCTTTTGTAAATCTAACTAAAGCGCAGTCGTTTTATGATTTCACTCTTGAAGACCTCAATGGTGATGATGTTACATTAAGCGAGTTGTTAAAAAAGGGTCCCGTTATGCTTTCGTTCTGGGCAACCTGGTGCGCTCCCTGCAAAGATGAAATGAAATATATGAACGACATCTGGGCAAAATATAAAGACAAAGGTTTTACATATCTTGCAGTCAATAACGATAACCAAAAATCGCTTTCAAAAGTCCGTTCGTTTATTTCTGCAAACGGATATGAGTTCCCGGTTGTGCTCGATACCGATGAAAAAATCTTTGAAGCTTACCAGGGAAGCGGTCATCCGTTTTCCGTAATCATTGGTATGGATGGTTCGATAAAAGCGCGCCATCTCGGCTACGTTCCGGGTGATGAAGTAAAATTTGAAGAAGAAATAAAAGCTAATCTGAATTAATAAACTTAATTCAGGTTTTATAAAGTATATTTAATCGTTCAGTCCGGATAATTTCCGGATACATAAATTAAATCATCCTTAATGAAAAAATTCCTACCGGTTTTTTTGTTTGTTTTCATTTTTTACTCAGATGTTTTTTCTCAGACAACCATTCCCCCACTTAATATAGGTGACTTGAAAGTCGATGCTTCCGTAAGCAACCTTCTTCGTTACGGCAACGGTTATGAATATTTTAATACTACAAAGGCACCGAAAGAATATTTTGAGAATCTTACCGATGCAAGGTTATCAATAAATGACGTCATATTGGGACTGCGTTATGAAATAAGCGACCCCATTGAATATGGTGTTGATTTCAAGGGCATAAAAAAAAGATTCATTGAGTATAACCATAAAATTGGAGTATCTCTTCGCGCAGGAGATTTTTATGATATTTATTCACGGGGACTTACTCTCAATGTTTTTGAAGAGCGCGCCCTTGCTTATGACACAGGTATTGATGGAATTAGGTTAACTTATAAAAATAAATTCAGCGATAATAAACAAAATCCTCTTGACTTCAGAACGCAGATAATTGGCGGTGATTTGGAATATCGTGACTTTCTCGTTCTTTCAAGAGTTGAAAAATATAAAATCAGAAATGTTAACTTCGATTTTTCTCCTATCAAACAGGTGAAGTTTGGTGGAAGTTATATATATTCTCTCGGCGACATTCCAAACGCCGATGTAACTACAAATATCAAAGCATACCTGCCTGAAGTGAACATGACTGTTAATCTGCCTGACTTCGAGTTCTATACCGGTTATGCGCGCAAGCACATAAACACAAGCCCAAACACTTTATATCCACAGGCGATTTCTGCTGATGGCGACGGGTTGTATTCTTCCGTTTCATATACAAAAGGAAGCGTCGGAATGACTCTTGAATATAAAAATTATAGATTCGATTTAACAAACCCGGACAACAGAAGTCCTGACAGACCTACAAAGATGCTGCCGTTTCAGAATCCTCCGACAGCAGTTAAAGAACATACATATACTTTGATTTCACGTAACCCTCACGTCGTCAACTTTAACGATGAAGTCGGTGGACAGCTTGATGTTTTATATGTTGTGAATGATAAACTCACTCTTAACTTAAACGCGGCTGTTGCATCCGAGCATTACGAATATATAGACAGCGATTCAACAAGCAGACTGGTTTTCGCTCGCGTTGATAGAAGCGACAACTTTATCCCGAATTTTAATAAGGCTTTCTCTCCCTATTGGGAAGCTTTTGTTGAAGCTGAGTATCTTGCAGATCCAAAATGGACTTTCAAAGGCGCATATTGCAGACAGTATTCAACACTCTATAATTATGAATTTCCTGCAAATTCCAAAATTGACCATTTTACAACCGTTCCTCTTGAAGTGAAATATATTATTAATAAAACCTATGCATTGAAGCTGAACATGGAACAGCAATGGGCATACAGCTCTATAAGAATCAATCAAAAGAGTTTTATGAATCAATATATTTCATTAAATTTAACCAAGTCACCTGAGCTCAGCTTATCAGTAAATGCTGAATTCACAAATGACGATGAAGAACCGACGGGTAAAAAATTCTGGGCGCAGGGTGAAGCTCTTTACCGCCTGAACCAATCAAACACTGTGATTGTTTCTTATGGTAGTGAGCGCGGCGGATTGAAATGTACTAACGGTATCTGTCGTTTTGTCAATCCTTTTGAAGGATTCCGCCTGACTATTCAAAGTCAGTTTTAACACTATTTCCCCCTTTGGAGGGGGTCAGGGGAGGATGCCTCTCTTAAAACTTAACCAATACTTAATTTTATTTTTATATCTTAAGGAGTTTCAAAATGAATAAATTAATCAGTTTCTTGTTAATATCAATTCTTGCTCTCTCACTTACTTCGTGTGAAAGCAATGACAGTCCGCTTGTTGTGAGTCCGTCAAATCTAACAGCAACAAATAAAGTTTTAGTTGAAATATTTACAAACACAAGCTGCATTCCATGCGTCCCTGCAAATCAGTTTCTTGATAATATTTATAATCTTCAGGGGGTAACCATTAATGATACTAATGTGATAATAATCAGATACCATACCGCTCTTTATCCTAATGACCCGTTTTATCTATATAATGTTTCCCAAAACGATGCCAGAATTTCGTATTATAACTCTGCAAGTTCGAATCCACGCGGGTTTCTTCGCGGAACGTTTATGGGACAATTTAGCATTGGAACCTGGACAAATCTCATAAACGAACGTCTTGCAACAACGTCTTCTTATGGCGTAAGCGCAACCAATACTTTTAATGCATCCAATAGAACAGGAACTCTGGATATAACTGTAGGTCAGCTTTCGGGAAACACTCAGGATGGCATTGTTCTTCACGTTGCATTAACCGAAGACAGTCTTGCATTCACCGGACAGAACGGAGAAACATTATTTGAAAATGTTTTAAGAAATTTCATAACACCTGTTAGCGGCGAACCGTTCTCTATTTCTTCAGGGCAATCCGCAAACTTTGTTTTGAACTACACTGTTAATAACGCTATAAATTTATCTCACGCAAACTTTATTATTTTTGTTCAGAAAGTATCAACCAAGGAAGTATTTGTAGTAGAGAAATATTCAGTTGATTGATACCTTATGTTTTGATAGATTTGCAGAACGTATTACTTTTTTCTGATTGGCAAAAAAACAAGCAAAAGTTTTTGTATTAGATACCAACGTTATCCTTCACGACTCAAGCTGTCTCGTCCAGTTTGATGAGCATGATGTCGTAATTCCCATAACCGTGATAGAGGAAATTGACCATTTCAAGCGCGGAAGCCAGGTCATAAACCTGAACGCACGTGAGTTTGCACGCACGCTCGATTCAATGACCGGCTCTGCTTTATTTAATGGCGGTGTTTCACTCGGACGAGGCAAAGGCAAAGTTTCCATCTCCATTTCAAAAGGTCTTTCTGAAGATATAAAAAATATTTTTAAGGAAGATAATCCTGACCATAGAATTTTAAGCACTGCATTAGATGTAAAAAATAAGTTTGAAGGCAAGCGTCCCGTAATTCTTGTTACAAAAGACGTTAACCTTCGCATGAAAGCAAAAGCAATTGGGCTTCCTGCCGAAGATTATACAACCGACAGAATACCCGACATCGAAGAGCTTTATAGCGGTAAAGAAACAGTTGAAAATTTTGATGATGATATTTTACAAACTTTACATCATGCACCTTTTGAAGTTCCGCTTACGAAAACCTTCAAAAAACATAAGCAGGAAATCATTGCAAACAAATATTATATTCTAAGAAATTCGAGTCGTTCTGTATTAGCTTATGCCGATTTATCTCATGACTTATTAAAAAAAGTTGACAAGGTTCCTGTATATGGAATAATGCCGCGTAATGCAGAACAAACTTTCGCCGTCAATGCCTTAATCAACAGCGAAATCCCACTTGTCTCAATGACAGGAAAAGCGGGCACAGGAAAAACTTTACTCGCTCTTGCATCAGCGCTTCACGTAAAAAAACAATATCGTCAGATTTATATCGCGCGTCCCGTCGTTCCGTTGAGCAACAAGGACATCGGCTATCTTCCCGGTGATGTTGACAGCAAACTCGCGCCTTACATGACACCGCTTTGGGATAACCTCAAAGTAATCCAAGACCAATATCCTGAAAATGACAAACATCATCAGGCAATTTCTCAGATGCTGAAAGATGAAAAGCTTGTGATTGAACCTTTAAGCTACATTCGCGGAAGAAGCTTGCAGAGAATATTTTTCATAATTGATGAGGCACAAAACTTAACGCCTCACGAAATAAAAACAATCATCACCCGAGCAGGTGAGGGTTCAAAAATTGTTTTCACAGGTGACATATATCAAATCGACCATCCGTACCTCGACTCACAGTCAAACGGGCTTTCATACTTAATTGAACACTTCAAAGGTGAGAAGCTTTACGCGCACGTAAATCTTGTCAAAGGCGAACGAAGCGAACTCGCCGAACTCGCCAGCAACTTGTTATAAAATTTTTTATTGTAAATTCCCCTCTTGAGAGGGGTGGTCCCGACTTGTCGGGAGCGGGGTGTGTTTAAAACTTTCGTGTCATTCTGAGCGAAGCGAAGAAATAAAATTATGGGTAAGACAGACATTCCTGTCTGTCTCGACAAGCAAAGCTTGTCGCTCTAACTTTATCCAATTTGTATATAATTCCCCTCTTGAGAGGGGTGCCGCGTAGCGGCGGGGTGTGTTTAAAGTTTTCCCTTTTGGAGGGGGTTAGGGGGAGGACTGAAATCTCTCCTCACTCTTCCGTCATCATTCTGAACTTTCTTCTAGTCTCAAAATCTTCATCCATATGCGATAAATCCTTCGGCGAGTAGTGTCTGCGAAGCCAGAAACTAAGTCCGTCAAGCCCCGGGAACAGCACGCGCTCCGTAATATTCGCCTGATCAAGCTTATCCCTTATTTCCCATTTAAGTTTCGCGGGAATAATTATTCTGAAATATAAATCAGGATACTTCTTCAGCCAGTCACCAAGAATCGCTTTCGAGTCCGACATCAACGAAAACAAAGCATGCTGATTAATTATCCTGTCATCAAGCGACGGCGGTTCAAGAAACATCACAAATTTTTTTTTCGATAAATTATCGAACACCTTCAGCGACTTGCAGACTTCATCAAGCATCTCGGGCGTAAAAACATTCGACCCTTCCAACCTTATTTCTTTTTTTAATTTTGCCGGAAGTATCTCATTCGACTTAACATAATTCACACACCATATAACTCCATCGATATCATACTTAAAAAAATTCGCAGTCGCAAAATGCAAAGCAATATAAGGCGAGTAAGTCCAGTCAAGCAGCCTCGTCGGCAAGCCGTGATGCTGCGCAACCGCAAGCCAGTTCCATCTAGAATACCCCGGCGCAGGATTTCTATGCGCATACTTTCTGAAATTCCTCAATAAATGTCCTTCAAGCTGTGCAAAATTCCCACCCAGGCGAATCAGCGTTGTCTTCAAATCATATTCCTTATTCGAAAGCCCTCTATATACATAACTCGAACGGTATCTCTCCAGTTTTTCATCATAAGAATCCTTAAACAAAATTTCCTGAAGCTCCGCCCAGCTGCTTACAACAATATCATTCTTTGAATATTTCTGCTTCACTTGTTTCATCAATAATTCCCCCAGCTTTCCCTGTCAAGCGACCTGTATTGCACCGCCTCACTTATATGCGCAGGTGTGATATTTTCCTCTCCCGCCAAGTCCGCAATCGTTCTCGCAACTTTCAGAATTCTGTCATAAGCCCTAGCAGATAAATTCAGCTTGTTCATCGCAAGCATTAAAATCTTCTCACACGCATCATCGATTTTACAATAAACTTTTATATCTCTTGGTTCAATCTGCGAGTTCGTATAAATCCCTTTCATGTCCTTAAATCTCTTTAGCTGAATTTCCCTCGCCTTCACCACGCGCTCTCTTATCTGCTCCGACTTCTCTACATCTTTTTTATTCGCAAGCTCTTCGAACGGCACGGGATTAACCTGAATGTGAATATCAATCCTATCCAAAATCGGTCCCGATATCTTCGAAATATGCTTATGAATGTCATAATCCGAAAACGTCTTTAGCTCTTTCGCATTTCCTGCAGGACTCGGATTCATCGCCGCAACAAACATAAAACTGCACGGATATTCAACCGTAAGCTTCGAACGCGCAATTGTTATCTTTCTGTCTTCAAGCGGCTGTCTCATGACTTCAAGAACATTCCGCTTAAATTCAGTAAGCTCGTCAAAAAACAAAACTCCGTTATGCGCAAAAGAAATTTCTCCCGGCTTTGCCGATGTTCCGCCGCCGACAATAGCAACGTCGCTTGCGGTATGATGCGGTGAGCGAAAAGGTCTCTTGCTTACAATGGAATTTTCCTTCGATAAAATTCCCGCTATCGAATGAATCTTCGTAGTCTCAAGCGATTCATCCAGTGTCATCGGAGGCAAAATTGTCGATAGCCGTTTCGCAAGCATTGTCTTACCCGAACCCGGTAGACCAATCATAATTATATTATGTCCGCCTGCAGCGGCAATCTCCATTGCGCGCTTTACTTCCGCCTGACCTTTAACGTCAGCAAAGTCAACCGTATAATTAGAATACTCCTGAAACAACTTTTCAATTTCAATCTCATACGGCTTCAATGAAATCTCATCATTCAAAAACCCAACCACCGTTTTCAAGCTATCCACTGGATAAATTTCTATCCCGCCTATGAACGCCGCTTCCTTAACATTATCCGCAGGAATTATAACTCCCTTAAAATTTTGTCTCTTCGCCTCCGCCGTAATCGAAAGCACTCCCGGCACACTGCGAATATTCCCATCGAGTGAAAGTTCACCAATCAATAAATAATCTTTCAGCTTATCCGTTTTCACCTGTCCCGTTTCAGCAAGAATTGCAATCGCAATAGGCAAATCAAATCCCGCACCTTCTTTTTTCAAATCAGCAGGCGCAAGATTAATCGTATATCTTCGGACAGGAAATTGATACTCGTTATTTTTCAGCGCGGCAAGAACACGTTCCTTCGATTCTTTTATGATGCTGTCAGGCAGACCCACAATCGAGAACGAAAAAAGCCCGCGCTCGATGAATGTTTCAACACGGACAATATGAGCTTCAATCCCGAATGTAGCGGCAGTAAAAACCTCAGAAATCACGGCGATTATTTATGATTAATAAATTAATGATGATTAACTATGAATAATATATGAGTAATTAATGTTTAGTAGTGAGCACTAAATAATATCACAGAATAATTTTAAATAAAAAATTCTAATAAATTCACTTAAGATAGGTATTCCCCCTTTGGAGGGGTTAGGGGGAGGACTTATAACCTAGTAGGACAGACACTCCTGTCTGTCCCGACAGGCAGTTTGCCTGTCGCACAAATAAAATCAATTCTTCTTTCTGAAATTCATCGCAATCGGCACGCCTGCATATCCAAATCTCTTTCTCAAATTATTTTCGAGGAACTTCCTGTAATTATCAGGAATCAACTTCGGCTCATTGCAAAAAAACGTGAACACCGGAGGGTCAGTCTTTATCTGCGTAATGTAATTTATCTTCAGCTCTCTGCCGTTTGCAGAAGGAAGCGGCTGTAATTTTTTTACCTCTTCAAGAAAATCATTAAGGTCGCTTGTTTTTATTTTCTTCCCGCGCTCCTGATTGATTTCATGCGCCTCATCAAGCACCTTATGAATACGCTGCTTCGTCAAAGCAGATATGAAAATTATTTTTAGATAAGTTAAGCTCTTTAAATGACTCTCGATTTTCTTTCTCAAAATTTCTGCAGTCTTTGAATCCTTCTCGATTAAATCCCACTTATTAATCACAATCAGTAAACCCTTTTTGTAATTAATTACTTCCTCCAGAATTTTTATGTCCTGTCTGTCCAGTTTAAACGGTGATAATTTTAAATCTTCTGTATTTGCATATGGCTCCATTATCAGCGAAGCATCTATCACAACAATCGCAACGTCACATCTCTGAATCGCCTTATAAGTCCTTACCGTTGAAAAAAACTCGAGCGATTCTTCTTTTTTAATTTTACTTTTTCTTCTAAGCCCTGCAGTATCAATCAAAACAATTTCTTCACCATGATATTTCAACACCGAATCAATTGTATCTCTCGTCGTTCCCGGAATGTCCGTTACAATATTTCTGTCTTCTTTCAATAGCGCATTTACAAGAGATGACTTTCCTGCGTTTGGTCTCCCTATAATCGCAATTTTTAGTCTTTCATCTTCCTTGTCTTCACTCTCGTCAATGTTCTCTGTTAAAATATCCAGCAGGTCCGCAACGTTTCTTCCGTTCAATCCCGATATCGTGAACGGCTCTCCAAATCCAAGCGAAAAAAACTCCGCCGCATTCACATCACGCTCATTGTTGTCGCACTTGTTCGCAACAAGAATAATTTTTTTATCACCCTTGTATTTTCTTAGCAGCTTCGCAATCTCTTTATCGACAGGATGAAGTCCGGCTGCAGCATCAACCGTAAAAATAATTTCATCCGCTTCATCAATCGCAAGTTTTATCTGGTCACGTATCGCCTTCTCAAAAAGCTCATCCGTATCAGGCACAAACCCGCCCGTATCGATGAGAAAAAATTTCTTTCCCGTCCATTCCGCCTCGCTGTAATTCCTGTCGCGCGTCACCCCGCTTTCAGGATGCACAATCGCCTGCCTCTTCCCTATAATTCTGTTAAACAACGTCGACTTCCCTGTGTTCGGCCGCCCTATAATTGCAATAATATTTTCCAAAATTCTGTGTTTTTAGTTTGTTTTCGCTGTAGAAAACATATAAAATTTAATCTTTAAAATACTTTTAATATTTTGATTTTAATATGAAATATTTTCTTACCCTTTTTATGCTCCTGCTGAATTTTTCTTCACAAAATCTCTTTGCGCAAACCACTCAGGAAATTCGCGGAAAAATTCTCGACGAAGAAACACAAAAACCTGTCGCATTTGCATTGATTGAAATTCTGAACTCTGATTTAAAAACCGAAACAAATGAAAATGGTGAATTTGTTTTTTCAAATTTACCTCCCGAAACATATCAGCTAAAAATTTCTGCGCTCGGCTACGAACCTGTTATAAAAACCGACCTGATTCTATACGGAAGCAAGCCTTTGCAAATAACAATCAATCTCATTCCCAAAGGATTTATCACGGAAGAAATAGATGTCGATGCAAATTATTTTCAGAAAAGCTCCGATATAAACGTAAGCTTCATGAATCTCGACTATGAAGAAATTCGCCGCGCACCCGGCGCAGTGGAAGACATCTCAAGAATGTTCCAGTCAGCTCCCGGTGTTTCAATCGGCAATGACCAGCGCAACGACTTAATCGTTCGCGGAGGTTCACCATCTGAAAATTTAATTTTAATCGACGGCATAGAAATTCCTAACATCAATCACTTCGGAACTCAGGGTTCATCGAGCGGAGCAATATCTTTTATCAATTCAAAGTTCATTCTCGATGCAAATATGTTCACCGGCGGATTTCCTGTCATCTACGGTGACCGTCTTTCAAGCGTTCTCGATATTCACTTCCGGGAAGGCAACCGCAAAAATCATTATCAGGATATAAATCTTTCAATGGCTGGCTTCGGCGGAATCTTCGAAGGACCTCTCACAAACAAAGGGAGTTATATGTTTTCCGTTCGCCGCAGTTATCTCGAGCTCATTCAAAGTGCAATCCGTCTCTCTGCTGTCCCGAATTACTGGGACTTCAACCTGAAAGCAACTCATGAGTTTTCACCGACTGACCGTCTTACTCTGATCGGCTTCGCGGGCATCGACAAAGTAACCTTCTCAACAACAGAAGAAGACAATAACCCATACGGCAGGTCAAACGCCCGACAAAATTCTTTCGCCACAGGATTAAATTACACAAAGCTCATCAAAAACGGTTTCATTCAAACCGTTCTCTCAAACTCTTATGCAAATTATAAAATAGACCAGCTTTACTCCGACATCGACAAGCTCAGGTTCATGTCCAACTCTTCCGAAAACGAAACAACTCTTAAATCCGACTTGAACTATCAGCTTAGCAAATCGATAACCTTAAACACAGACATCGGCGCAAAATATGTTTTTATAAAGAATAATTTATTTCTTGATTCAAACACTTCGCCCGCAGGATATTATTACAACGCAATTGATGCTCAC